>NZ_JBEXHZ010000015.1:0-156963 GCF_040608315.1 Streptomyces sp. NPDC005195 | reverse complement strand
ACCCCCCCGGTCCCGCGGCCGTGACCCGGTGGCCGGTGGTGCGGAGCGGCCGGGGGCGGCCGTGCGGCGGCGCGGCGGCGCGCCCCGGGGTCACATACCGAGCTTCTTCGTCTCGTTCAGCTTCGCGATCGCGTCCGCGTCGCCGTCCTGCTCCACGTCCGCCGCCTTCTGCCGCCCGAGCGCGAACATCAGCAGCTCCGAGGGCTCACCGGTCACGGTCACGACCGGCGCGCCCTTGTGCGCGACCGCCGTCTGCCCGTCCGGGCGGCGCAGCACCAGTCCGGTCGGGGCGCCCCGCCCGGCCAGCCGCGCCGTGCGCTCCAGCCGGGACCACAGGGCGTCCTGGAAGACCGGGTCCAGCTCACGCGGCGTCCAGCCGGGCCGCGCCCGCCGCACGTCCTCGGTGTGGACGTAGAACTCCACCGTGTTCGACGCCTCGTCGATCTGCTTCAGCGAGAAGGGCGACAGCCGCGGCGGTCCCGTACGGATCAGCTGGATCAGCTCCTCGTACGGCTTCTCCGCGAACTCCGCCTGCACCCGCTCCAGGCGCGGCGCGAGCTGCTTGATCAGCAGCCCGCCCGCCGCGTCGGCACGGCGCTCGCGCACCACCACGTGCGCGGCGAGATCACGGGTGTTCCAGCCCTCGCACAGAGTGGGGGCGTCGGGGCCCGCGGTCTCCAACAGGTCGGCGAGCAGGAGCCGTTCACGCTTGGCATGGGTCGACATGGCAGCAAGCCTACGACCGCCCCGGCACTCCGCCCAGTGGAGGGAGGCGAACCGGGGACACCGGGGGACACGAGGTCCGGCCTGTGGACAACTGCCGGACGCGTCCCACCGGCGCGGCACAATGGTCTCCATGACCAGCACGCCCCCGCCCAGCGGGCCCAGCGGCCTCGACCCGCAGATCACCGCGCGCCTCAAGCGCAGCGCCGACGGACTCGTCCCCGCCATCGCCCAGCAGTACGACACCGGCGAGGTGCTGATGCTCGGCTGGATGGATGACGAGGCACTGCACCGCACGCTCACCACGGGCCGCTGCACGTACTGGTCGCGCAGCCGCGGGGAGTACTGGGTGAAGGGCGACACCTCCGGCCACTTCCAGTGGGTGAAGTCCGTGGCGCTCGACTGCGACGCCGACACCCTCCTGGTCCGGGTCGACCAGGTCGGCGCCGCCTGCCACACCGGGGAGCGCACCTGCTTCGACGCCGACGTACTGCTCAAGGACGCCGTCACCGACGTGCCGTCACCAGGTCAGTAAGGTCATCCGCCATGGACCTCGAGACCTTCCGCAAGCTGGCCACCGACCGCCGTGTCATCCCCGTCAGCCGCAAGCTCCTCGCGGACGGCGACACGCCGGTCGCGCTCTACCGCAAGCTGGCCGCGGAGCGTCCCGGCACCTTCCTCCTGGAGTCAGCGGAGAACGGCCGCGCCTCCTTCGCCTGGTCCCGCTACTCCTTCGTGGGCGTCCGCAGCCACGCCACCCTCACGGAGCGCGACGGGCACGCCCACTGGCAGGGCACCCCGCCCGTCGGCGTCCCCGTCGAGGGCGATCCGCTCGCCGCCCTGCGCGCCACCGTCGAGGCGCTCCACACCCCGCGCGGCGAGGGCCTGCCCCCGTTCACCGGCGGCATGGTCGGCTACCTGGGCTACGACATCGTCCGCCGCCTGGAGAAGATCGGCCCCGGCGAGCACGACGACCTGAAACTCCCCGAGCTGACCATGCTGCTCACCAGCGACCTCGCGGTCATGGACCACTGGGACGGCTCGGTCCAGCTGATCGCCAACGCGATCAACCACAACGACCTCGACACGGGCGTCGACGAGGCCTGGGCCGACGCGATCGCGCGCCTCGACGCCATGGAGGCCGACCTCTCGCGCGCCGTCTCGCAGCCCCCCGCCGCGCTGCCGCCCTCCGAGCTGCCCGAGTACACCGCGCTGTGGGGCGGCCCCGACTTCCAGCGCGCCGTCGAGGACGTCAAGGAACGCATCAGGGCGGGCGAGGCCTTCCAGGTCGTGCCGTCCCAGCGCTTCGAGACACCGTGCGCGGCCAGCGCGCTGGACGTGTACCGGGTGCTGCGGGCGACCAACCCGTCCCCGTACATGTACCTCTTCCGCTTCGACGGGTTCGACGTCGTCGGGTCGTCCCCGGAGGCCCTGGTGAAGGTCGAGGACGGGCAGGCCATGGTGCACCCCATCGCGGGGACCCGGCCGCGCGGCGCCACCGTCCAGGAGGACCAGGCCCTCGCCGACGAGCTGATCGCCGACCCCAAGGAGCGCGCCGAGCACCTGATGCTCGTCGACCTCGGACGCAACGACCTCGGACGGGTCTGCGAGCCCGGCTCGGTCGAGGTCGTCGACTTCATGTCCATCGAGCGGTACTCGCACGTCATGCACATCGTCTCCACCGTCACCGGCCGGGTCGCGGCGGGCCGCACGGCCTTCGACGTCCTCACCGCCTGCTTCCCCGCGGGCACCCTCTCCGGCGCCCCCAAGCCGCGCGCGATGCAGATCATCGACGAGCTGGAGCCCTCCCGGCGCGGGGTGTACGGCGGCTGCGTCGGCTACCTCGACTTCGCGGGCGACTCCGACACGGCCATCGCCATCCGTACGGCCCTGCTGCGCGACGGCACCGCGTACGTGCAGGCGGGAGCGGGAATCGTCGCGGACTCGGACCCCGTCGCGGAGGACGACGAGTGCCGCAACAAGGCGGCCGCCGTCCTGCGCGCGGTGCACACGGCCAACCGGCTCGGGCAGTAGGACAAGGCTCACGTGAACCCCGGGTGACGGTTCGCCCGGGGTTCAGGCGATAGTGGGGTACGTGACTGCCGTACCTCCCCCCCGATCCGAAGCCGCCGGCCCCGCCCGGGCCGGCCGCCGCAGCCTTGGCATCGCCCTGCTCTGCGGCGCCCTCGGCGCGGCAGTGGCCCTGCTCGCCACCCGGCAGACCTGGTCGCAGGGCACGGCGACGGTCGCCGGCGGCGCCTTCCCGCTGACCGCGAGGGGCAGCGACGTCACGGGAGTGCCCGCGGCGCTCGCCGTGGTGGGCCTCGCCGCGCTCGTCGCCGTCTTCGCCGTCCGCCGCTCCGGACGCCTGCTGGTCTCCGCGCTGCTCGCGCTCTCCGGCGCGGGCGCGGCCGTCGCGGCCGTGCTCGGCGCCGGCGACGACTCCGCCCTCGACGAGAAGGCCGCGGCCGCGTCCGGCGACACCGCCGCCACCGCGGACGCCCTCAGCCACACCGCCTGGCCGTACGTCGCCGCGGCGGGCGGTGCCCTCATCCTCGTCGCCGGGCTGCTCGCCCTGCGCTACGGACGGCTGTGGCCCGCGATGTCCGGACGCTACGAGCGCGACGGGACGCCCCGGCCGCGCAAGGCCACACCTGTCGACCCCGACCGGCCCGAGGACCTCTGGAAGGCCCTCGACCGCGGCGAGGACCCCACGGGGCCGGATCCGGCAGGGACCTAGGTCCCGGGTCCTACGGACTCCCTCCCAGGGTCCTCAGCGGGCCCTGGGACCCGGACCTCCGTCACGACGTGACGCATCAGACGTGTGAGGAGCGACCCCCGCGCTCACGATGGACGTCCGAGTACGGGACAATGGACGGTGAGCGTCCGACTCACACACGCACACAGCAACGAGGAGCAAGTCATGGCGGGCAGTAGCCACGGTCACACCCCGGCCGCCTGGACCGGTGTCATCATCGCCTTCATCGGTTTCTGCGTCTCCGGTGCCTTCATGGTGATGGCCGACCCGCTGGGCTTCTGGGCCGGCATGGTCATCGTTCTGCTCGGCGGTGTCGTCGGCATGGCGATGCGGGCGGCGGGTCTTGGCCAGCCGAAGGCCGGCACCGCGTCCGTTCCCACCCGGCCCGTCCGTGAGGCCGTCGGCGCCGAGAGCTGACCCCGAGAAGCTTCCCGAGAGGCGGTCCCGACCCCCGGGACCGCCTCTCGCGTGTCCGTGCCGCGCGCCCCGCGCGCGGGAGGGGCAGAATGCGTGACGTGAACGCCGAAACCCAGAGGGCACCGCGCACGCGCGTCCCGCTCGCGCTGCGGCGGCTCGGCGTCCCGGCCGGCGTGCTCGGGACCGTCGCGGCCGCCTTCGCGTACGTCGGGGCGGTGGACCCCAATCAGCCGGGGCACTACCCCGTCTGCCCGCTGCTGCGCCTCACGGGCGTGTACTGCCCCGGCTGCGGCGGTCTGCGCAGTGCGCACGCCTTCGTGCACGGGGACCTCGCCACGGCGCTCACGGACAACGCGCTCGCCGTCGTGGGCTATGTGGCCTTCGCGGCGCTGTGGACCGTCTGGGTGGTCCGTTCGGCACGTGGCCGGCCATCGCGGACCGATCTGGGACCCGTGCATCTGTGGAGCGTCGGCGCCGTGGCGCTGATTTTCACGGTTGTCCGGAACCTGCCCTTCGGTGGCTGGCTGCACCCTTGATCAAATGACAAATGTCCAGGTAGTGGGACCGGCGTCAACCGGATGTGAGGCATGGCTCCTCCTCCGGATACCATCGGAGTGACCCATAGGGACCGCCGGGACGGCGGTGCCGGGTCGACAGGCTCAACCGCTTCAACCGTTCACCGTCAGGGAAGGGGGCCGCTCGCGTGAGTGTGCTCGACGAGATCATCGACGGAGTCCGTGCCGACCTCGCGGAGCGGCAGGCGCGCGTCAGCCTCGACGAGCTCAAGGAGCGCGCGGCGAAGGCTCCTGCGGCCAAGGACGGCGTGGCAGCCCTGCGGGGTGACGGCGTCAAGGTCATCTGCGAAGTCAAGCGCTCCAGCCCGTCCAAGGGCGCGCTCGCCGCGATCGCCGACCCGGCCGGACTGGCCGCGGACTACGAGGCGGGCGGCGCGTCCGTCATCTCGGTCCTGACCGAGCAGCGCCGCTTCGGCGGCTCGCTGGCCGACCTGGAGGCCGTCCGCGCCAAGGTCGACATCCCCGTGCTGCGCAAGGACTTCATCGTCACGTCGTACCAGCTCTGGGAGGCCCGCGCGTACGGTGCCGACCTCGCTCTGCTGATCGTGGCCGCCCTCGACCAGTCGGCCCTGGAGTCCCTCATCGAGCGTGCCGAGTCCATCGGGCTCACACCGCTCGTCGAGGTGCACGACGAGGACGAGGCCGAGCGGGCGGTGGACGCCGGCGCGAAGGTCATCGGCGTCAACGCGCGCAATCTGAAGACCCTCAAGGTGGACCGCACCACCTTCGAGCGGGTCGCCCCCGAGATCCCGGCCGGCGTCATCAAGGTCGCCGAGTCCGGCGTCCGCGGGCCGCACGACCTCATCGCGTACGCCAACGCGGGCGCCGACGCGGTCCTGGTGGGCGAGTCCCTCGTCACCGGGCGCGACCCGAGGACCGCGGTCTCCGACCTCGTCGCGGCCGGGGCCCACCCCGCGCTGCGGCACGGACGGAACTGACGGACCGATGGCCACCCCGACCCACGCCCTCGCCGTTCCCCGTCCGGGCCCGCGCCCGGACGGCGGTCCGGTGCGCGTGCGGTCGGTCGCTCCCGGCCCGGCCCACGACGTGAACGCGGACCGGCTCCGCGCGCGGTCCGCCGTGACGCTCCCGCCCGCCTCGGCGGCCCGGGACCCGTACGCCCGACTCGCCCGTGGCTGCCGTCCGCGCGGCTGCCGGGCGCCGGCCCGCCGCGTCCACGGACGCCGGGTCCGCTATGTCATCGGTGACGAACCGGGCCAGGTCAACGGCATGCGATGGCGCCCCGGCGCACGCGCACACGCGTCGTCCCCGACCGGCTCCGTCCCGCGGACGGGCTGAGCGGGTCAGGACCGCCGGTCCGTCCGGCGGCGGTCGGCCGCCCTCGGGTGGAAACCGCTCCGGCCCGCCGGACGTCCCAGGCGGCCGCGACCGTTCCGGCACCCGCGAGGACCGCTCAGGGAGCGCCCTGGCACCGGTGAGACAGCCCGGGGGTTGTACGCCGGCTGGCCCCGACGGTTCGCCGGCCGTGCCGGTCCCAGGTCCGGCGGGCCTGAAGGTGACACGGTGTGTGTGCGTGCGTACATGGCTGATGTGATCCCATGTCCGACCTTCAACCGGGGCTTTCGCCCCTGCGAGGTAACCGCATGCCCAGCGAGTTCTTCATTCCCGACCCCGAGGGTCAGGTTCCCAGCGCCGAGGGGTACTTCGGCGCGTTCGGCGGCAAGTTCATCCCGGAGGCGCTGGTCGCCGCCGTGGACGAGGTCGCCGTCGAGTACGACAAGGCGAAGGCGGATCCCGAGTTCGCGCGTGAACTCGACGATCTCCTCGTCCACTACACGGGACGCCCGAGTGCGCTGACCGAGGTGTCGCGCTTCGCCGAACACGCCGGTGGCGCCCGGGTGTTCCTCAAGCGCGAGGACCTCAACCACACCGGCTCCCACAAGATCAACAACGTTCTCGGCCAGGCCCTCCTCACCAGGCGGATGGGCAAGACGCGGGTCATCGCCGAGACCGGGGCGGGGCAGCACGGGGTGGCCACCGCCACCGCCTGTGCGCTGTTCGGCCTCGAGTGCACCATCTACATGGGTGAGATCGACACCCGGCGGCAGGCCCTCAACGTCGCCCGTATGCGGATGCTCGGCGCCGAGGTCATCTCCGTGAAGTCGGGCAGCCGCACCCTCAAGGACGCCATCAACGAGGCGTTCCGGGACTGGGTCGCCAACGTCGACCACACCCACTACCTCTTCGGGACCGTCGCGGGTCCGCACCCCTTCCCGGTCATGGTCCGCGACTTCCACCGGGTGATCGGGGTCGAGGCCCGGCGGCAGATCCTGGAGCGTGCCGGGCGTCTCCCGGACGCCGCCATCGCGTGCGTCGGCGGCGGCTCCAACGCCATCGGGCTCTTCCACGCCTTCATCCCGGACGCCGGTGTGCGCCTCATCGGATGCGAGCCCGCGGGCCACGGCATCGAGACCGGTGAGCACGCCGCGACCCTGACCGCCGGCGAGCCCGGCATCCTGCACGGCTCGCGGTCCTACGTCCTCCAGGACGAGGAGGGACAGATCACCGAGCCCTACTCCATCTCGGCCGGTCTGGACTACCCGGGCATCGGCCCCGAGCACGCCTACCTCAAGGACAGCGGCCGCGGCGAGTACCGCGCGGTCACCGACGACGCGGCCATGCAGGCACTGCGCCTGCTCTCCCGTACCGAGGGCATCATCCCGGCGATCGAGAGCGCCCACGCGCTCGCCGGGGCCCTGGAGGTCGGCAGGGAACTGGGCGAGGGCGGGCTGATCGTCATCAACCTGTCCGGCCGTGGCGACAAGGACATGGACACGGCAGCCCGCTACTTCGGCCTGTACGACGAGGGCGCCGACGCGGCCGTCCCCGCGGACGCGGACAACGAGAACGCCGAG
Source organism: Streptomyces sp. NPDC005195 (assembly GCF_040608315.1). Taxonomy (NCBI): domain Bacteria; kingdom Bacillati; phylum Actinomycetota; class Actinomycetes; order Kitasatosporales; family Streptomycetaceae; genus Streptomyces; species Streptomyces sp. NPDC005195. The sequence continues at coordinate 149,614 of NZ_JBEXHZ010000015.1, read as the reverse complement.
ATCGAGGGGGACGCGAAGTGAGCGGCAACATCCGGCTGTTGAGCGACACCCTCGCCGGTGCCAGGGCGGAGGGGCGGTCCGCCCTCATCGCGTACCTGCCGGCCGGCTTCCCGACCGTCGACGGTGGCATCGCGGCGGTCAAGGCCGTCTTCGAGGGCGGTGCGGACGTCGTCGAGGTCGGTCTGCCGCACAGCGACCCGGTCCTCGACGGTCCCGTCATCCAGACCGCCGACGACATCGCCCTGCGTGGCGGAGTCAAGATCGCCGACGTCATGCGGACCGTCCGGGAGGCCTTCGAGGCCACCGGCAAGCCCGTGCTCGTGATGACGTACTGGAATCCGATCGACCGCTACGGCGTCGAGCGCTTCACCGCCGAACTGGCGGAGGCGGGCGGCGCGGGCTGCATCCTGCCCGACCTGCCCGTGCAGGAGTCGGCGCTGTGGCGGGAGCACGCCGAGAAGCACGGGCTCGCGACCGTCTTCGTCGTCGCGCCCAGCAGCAAGGACGCCCGGCTCGCCGAGATCACCGCGGCGGGGTCCGGTTTCGTCTACGCGGCTTCGCTGATGGGCGTCACCGGAACCCGGGAGTCGGTGGGGGCCCAGGCCCAGGACCTGGTGCGGCGCACCAAGGCCACCACCGGTCTGCCGGTCTGTGTCGGCCTCGGTGTCTCCAACGCGGTCCAGGCGGCCGAGGTGGCCGGCTTCGCCGACGGGGTCATCGTCGGCTCGGCCTTCGTGAAGCGGATGCTGGACGCGCCGGACGAGACGGCCGGCCTGGAGGCCGTACGGGCGCTCGCGGGCGAGCTGGCGAAGGGCGTGCGCGGAAGGCTGTGACGGCAGCGGTCCGGACCCGTGACGCGGGACGGCGGTCCGGACCTGTGACGCGGGACGGCGGTCCGGACCCGTGACGGGCGGCCGTCCAGGCACGTAAGGGACAATCCGCTCACTCGAACGGGTGGACCTGGGACCGGGGAGGCGCGCTGCGCCTCCCCGGTTCGTTCTGCCGGATGTGAGCGAGAAGAACCGTGAGGGAAAGAGCACCGCCCGTGAGCGGCTGGCGGTCGAGCGACAGAAGCAGAAGGGTGCGGAGAAGCGCCGCCGGGCGCTGATCGTGGGCGCGTCGGTGGTGTGCGTTCTCGCCCTCGCCGCGGTGGTGGGCGTGCTGGCCGCCGGCGCGGGCAAGGACAAGAAGAACACCGCGGCGGGACCGGCCGTGGCGCCCTCGGGGGCGACCGGCAAGGACGGTCTGGCGATTCCCGTCGGCAAGGACGGCGCCAAGTCGACCCTCACGGTCTGGGAGGACTTCCGCTGCCCGGCGTGCGAGTCCTTCGAGACGGTGTACCGCCCGACGATCCGCCAGTTGGTGGACGCCGGTCAGCTGAAGGTCGAATACCACCTGGTCACGCTGATCGACGGAAACATGGGAGGCAGCGGCTCCCGGCACGCGGCCAACGCGGCGGCCTGCGCCCAGGACGCGGGCAAGTTCGCCGCCTACCACGACGTGCTGTACGCGAACCAGCCCAAGGAGACCGAGGACACGTTCGCGGACAACGGCAAGCTCATCGGGCTGGCGGGCAAGGTCGACGGCCTCGACACCCCGGGCTTTCGCGCGTGCGTCAACGACGGCAGGCACGACAGCTGGGTGACGAAGTCGAACGCGGCCTTCCAGAGCGGCAGCTTCAGTGGCACCCCGACGGTGCTGCTGGGCAGCAAGAACATCTACGCGGACCAGAGCATGACCCCCGCGAAGCTCAAGCAGCTGGTGCAGGCGGAGAACAAGGGCTGAGCCCCGGATCCGCGAGCCCCCCGACCCGTGACGCCCCCGGCCTGCGAAGGGTCCGGGGGCGCTGCCCGTTATGGACCCGTTGCCGAGGCACCCGTCGCGGGTCCCGTCCGGCACGGTAGCGTCGACCCTGCCATGGATATTGCCTACATTCCCAGCCCGTCGCACGGTGTGCTGCACCTCGGCCCCATTCCGCTGCGCGGCTACGCGTTCTGCATCATCATCGGCGTCTTCGTAGCCGTCTGGCTCGGCAACAAGCGCTGGATCGCCCGGGGAGGGCGGGCCGGCACGGTGGCCGACATCGCGGTGTGGGCCGTGCCGTTCGGTCTCGTCGGCGGCCGTCTCTACCACGTGATCACGGACTACGAGCTGTACTTCAGCGAGGGCCGCGACTGGGTGGACGCCTTCAAGGTGTGGCAGGGCGGCCTCGGCATCTGGGGCGCGATCGCGCTCGGTGCGGTGGGCGCGTGGATCGGCTGCCGCCGGCGCGGTATCCCGCTGCCCGCCTGGGCCGACGCGCTCGCGCCCGGCATCGTCTTCGCGCAGGCCATCGGGCGGTGGGGCAACTGGTTCAACCAGGAGCTGTACGGCAAGGCCACGGACCTGCCCTGGGCGCTGCACATCACGTCCGCCACGGACGGGCGGGTGCCGGGGTACTACCACCCGACCTTCCTGTACGAGTCGCTGTGGTGCGTCGGTGTCGGCTTCCTGGTCATCTGGGCCGACCGCCGCTTCACCCTGGGCCACGGACGGGCGTTCGCGCTGTACGTCGCCGCGTACTGCGTCGGCCGCGGCTGGATCGAGTACATGCGCGTGGACGACGCCCACCACTTCCTGGGCCTGCGTCTCAACGACTGGACCGCGATGGTGGTCTTCGTGCTCGCGGTGACCTACATCGTGGTGTCGGCCCGGCTGCGGCCCGGTCGTGAGGAGATCGTCGAGCCGGGTGCGGACGCCTCCGGCGAGGACGAGGGCGACGGTGAGGCCGGGGCCGGGGCTTCGGTCGGCCTGGACAAGAAGTCCGGCGAGAAGTCGGACGAGAAGTCCGGCGAGAAGGCCGGGACGAAGGCCGAGAAGAAGACCGACGGCGAGTCGGGCGGGAAGAACGGCGTCGACGAGAAGGCCGACGAGAAGGCCGCAGGCGAGGGTGCCGGCGACGCGGACGCGGAGCCCGGCGCGGGTGCGACGTCCGGGGTCTCGGCCGACGCCGGGGCCGCGGAGGCGTCCGCGGATTCCGCCGGCGCCGTGAAGAGCGAGGCGGAGTCGGCCAAGAAGGGCTGACGACCGGGTACACCGAGGGGGCGCCGCGTCCGACGACGCGGCGCCCCCTCCGTCATGCGGTCAGGGCGTCGCGCCGGGCCAGCGCCAGAGTGCGGCGGGCGCACGCCACGACCGCCGCGTCCACGAAACGGCCGTCGGGCAGGGCCTGGGCCCCGGGCTCGATGCCGGCCGCCTCGACGACGGCCTCGGCGCTCTCCACCTCGGCCGGTGTCGGAAGGTAGGCGCGTTCGATCACCGGGAGCTGGCGCGGGTGGATGGCCGCACGGCCGAGGAAGCCGAGGGTGCGCCCGTGGGCGCAGGAGGCCGCCAGCCCCTCCAGGTCCCGGATGTCGGGGTGGATGGACTGCACGGGGGGTGGGAGTCCGGCGGCCCGGGCGGCGAGCACGATCCGGGCACGGGACCAGTCCAGGCCCGCGTCCTCACGTACGCCCAGGTCGGCCCGGAGATCCGCCTCGCCGAGCCCGATGCCGCGCACGGTCGGGTGGGCCGAGGCGATGGCGAAGGCGTGTTCGACGCCGAGGGCCGTTTCCAGCAGGGCGTACAGCGGGATCCCGCTGCCCTCGGCGGACACGGCGTGCTCCGCGACGTGGACGACGTCGGTGGACGAGGCCACTTTGGGCAGCCGCAGGCCGGAGAGGCCCGGGAGCGGGGAGAGCGTCTTCAGGTCGGCCTCGGCCAGGGGGCCGTCCAGCGTGTTCACCCGGACGTGGACCGGGACCGGGGGAGGGTCCGAGAGCAGTTCCGCGGTGGCGTCGCGGGCATACTCCTTGCGGTCCGGCGCGACCGCGTCCTCCAGATCGATCAGGACGATGTCCGCGCCCGAGGCGAGGGCCTTGACGACCACGTCCGGACGGTCTCCGGGGGCGTACAGCCAGGTGAGCGGGAAGGCCGGGTTCGTCACAGGGCGCCTTCCGATCTGAGGGCCGTGATCTCGGTGCCGGACAGTCCGAGCTCGGTGAGGACGGCGTCCGTGTCGGCGCCGTGCGGCCGGCCCGCCCAGCGGATCGAGCCGGGGGTGGAGGAGAGCCGGAACAGGACGTTCTGCATGCGCAGGGGACCGAGTTCCGGGTCGGCGACGGTGGTGATCGTGTCCAGCGCCTCGTACTGGGCGTCCTCCATGACATCGGTGACGTCCTGGATCGGGGCCGCCGCCGCCTCCGCCTTCTCGAAGGCCTCCAGCACCTCCGCACGGTCGCGGCGGGCGATCCAGGCGCCCACCGCCTCGTCGAGGACGTCCGCGTGGAGTGCCCGGTCGGCCCCGGTCGCGAACCAGGGTTCGTCGATCAGGTCCGGGCGTCCGACCAGCCGCATCACCCGCTCGGCGATCGACTGCGCCGAGGTCGAGACGGCGACCCACGATCCGTCCGCCGTGCGGTAGGTGTTGCGGGGCGCGTTGTTCGCGGACCGGTTGCCGGTGCGGGGCTGGACGTGGCCGAGCTGGTCGTACCAGAGCGGCTGCGGGCCCAGCACGGTGAGGATGGGCTCGATGATCGCCATGTCGACCACCTGGCCGAGGCCCGAGGTCTCGCGGGCGCGCAGGGCGGTCATCACGGCGTACGCCGTCGTCAGCCCCGCGATCGAGTCGGCCAGGCCGAAAGGGGGCAGGACCGGGGGTGTGCCGGGTTCGCCGGTGATCGCCGCGAAGCCGCTCATGGCCTCCGCGAGCGTGCCGAAGCCGGGGCGGTGCGCGTAGGGGCCGAACTGGCCGAAGGCGGTGACGCGGGCGAGTACGAGCCGGGGGTTGGCGGCCGACAGTTCCTCCCAGCCCAGGTCCCATTTCTCCAGGGTGCCGGGGCGGAAGTTCTCGATGATCACGTCGGCCTCCGCGGCGAGCCGCAGCAGGGTGGCGCGGCCACCGCGTTTCGACAGGTCGAGGGTGATCGCGCGCTTGTTGCGGCCGAGGAGTTTCCACCACAGGCCGATCCCGTCCTTCGACGGGCCGTGGCCCCGGGACGGGTCGGGCTTGGCCGGGTGCTCGACCTTGACGACCTCGGCGCCGAAGTCGCCGAGCAGGGTGGCGGCGAGCGGTCCGGCGAAGAGGGTGGCGAGGTCGAGGACGCGCAATCCGGTGAGCGGGCCGGGCCCGGGGCGCGCGCTCATGACGTGGACTGCGCGTGGTGTGCGTGCGACGCGGCCTCGGCGTCGATCTCGGAGCGGAACGGCATCGAGGACGTGGCCCCGATCCGCTGGACCGACAGCGCGGCGGCGGCCGACGCCCAGGCGAGGGCCTCGGGCATCGGCCGGCCCTCCGCGAGCGCGACCGCGAGGGTGCCGACGAAGGTGTCACCCGCGCCGGTCGAGTCCACGGCGCTGACGCGGGGCGCGGGGACCGTGAGGGGGGCGGCGCCCCGGGCCGCGTACAGGCTGCCCGCGGCACCCAGGGTGACGACGACCTCCGGCACCAGGTCGAGCAGCGCGGTGGCGGCCTCGCGGGGATCGGGGGTGCCGGTCAGCGCGGCGGCCTCGTACTCGTTGGGCACCAGCAGGTCGATGGAGGCGAGGAGCTGGGACGGCAGGGGTTGCGCGGGGGATGGGGTCAGAAGGGTGCGGACGCCGTGGCGGCGGGCCGCCTCGGCGCCCGCGACGACGGCGGCGAGCGGGATCTCCAGCTGGAGCAGGAGCGCGTCGGCGGTGGTGATGAGGCCCTCGTCACCGGGGGCGAGGTGGTCGACGGTGCCGTTGGCGCCGGGGATGACGACGATCGCGTTGCCGCCCTCGTCGTCCACCACGATGTGCGCGGTGCCGGAGGGGCCCTCGGTGGTGCGCAGGTGGTCGGTGTCCACGCCGGAGTGCTCCAGGGCGGAGCGGAGCTGGGAGCCGAAGGAGTCGACGCCGACCGCGCCGATCAACGTGACGTCGGCGCCCGCGTGGGCCGCGGCGACCGCCTGGTTGGCGCCCTTGCCGCCGGGGATCGTACGGAACTCCCGTCCCGTCACGGTCTCACCGCGCTGGGGGGCCTTGGCGACGTACGTGACGAGGTCCATGTTCGTGCTGCCGAGCACGGCGATATGGGTCATGGGTGACGGGTCTCCCGGTGCGTGAGCTGGGCGAGGGTGTCGAAGCCGATGCCGTTGAAGTCGGCGAGGGAGGTGGCCAGGCGGTTCTTGAGCGGGGTGGTCCAGCGCTCCGGCAGGGCGGCGGGGGCGCCGGCGAGCAGGCCCGCGACGCTGCCCGCCGTGGCGCCGTTGGAGTCGGTGTCCCAGCCGCCGGACACCGCGCGGCAGACGGATCCGCCGAAGTCGCCGTCCGCGTGGGTGAGGGCGGCCGCGATCAGGGCGGTGTTGGGGAGGGCGTGCACCCAGTGGTAGTCGCCGTAGGTGGTGTGCAGGACGTCGACGACCTTCTCGAAGTCGACGGTCGAGTGGGCGAGCCGGACGGCGTGGTGGACCGCCTTCGCCAGCCGGGAGGCGGGGGGTACGACGGTCAGGCCGGTGCGCAGGCAGGCGTGGATGTCGCTGTGGCCGGTGGCGGCCTCGGCGATGGTGGCGGCGGTGAACATGGCGGCGTACACGCCGTTCGCGGTGTGGGTGAGGGTGGCGTCGCGGTGGGCCTGTGCCGCGGCGGCGGCCGGGTCGCCGGGGTTCGTCCAGCCGTGGACGTCCGCGCGGATGAGGGCGCCGATCCATTCGCGGAAGGGGTTGCGGTGGTGGGCCGTGTGCGGGGGTTCGACGCCGGCGAGGAGGTTGCGGTAGGCGACGCGTTCCGCGGTGAAGGTGCGGCCGGCGGGGAGTTCGTCCAGCCAGAGGCGGGCCACGTCCGCGGTGGTGAACCTCCTGCCGTGGCGCTGGAGCAACAGCAGGTTGAGGAGGGGGTAGTTGAGGTCGTCGTCCTCGGGCATGCCGTCGATGTTCTCGGCGAGCGAGGTGGACGCCGAGCGCCTGTTCCAGGGGTACGCCTCGGTCAGTTCCGTGGGCAGGCCGCGGGCCGTGAACCAGGTGTGGAGGGGCCAGTTCCCGGTGGCCTTCGCCAGGGCGCGGAGGCCGTGGAGGGGGAGTTTCTCGACGGGTTTGCCCAGCAGGCAGCCCGCGGCCCGGCCCAGCCACGCGGCCTCCAGGCGGGGTACGGCGACGGCCGCGGAGGCGCCCGGGACCTTGGGCGCGGCGGTGGGTGTGCCGCCGTCGCCGACGTCCGGCGGGTCGGGCTGCCGTGCGGGCCAGTCCGGGCAGCGGGTCATGATCGAGGCCAGGTCCGTCGGCTCATGTTCCGCCAACTCGCCTGGGAGGTCGGCGAGTTCGTCCAGCAGATCGGTCGCGAGGGCCCGCAGGTACGGTGAGGCGGGAGTGGCGGAGGCGCCGGCCCGCAGAGGGGCCCGGGGGCCGCCGGCCGCATGCCAGCGTGCCGCGACCGGATCGGCTTCGCGGCCGTCCTGGGCGGCTTGGTGGAGCTCGTGCCCGAGCAGGTCCTCGGGCTGGACCCAGGTCAGTCGGAGCATGGGAGCCCCGCAAGCGCGGCGTACGCCGCCTCGTGCGCGCGCCGGCGGTGTACGTCCCGGTGGAAGATCTCGCGGGTCACCTCCGCGAGGGCCGTCGCCGGGGCGTGCAGGTCGAGACGGCTCGACTCCTCGACCGTCTTGGCCCAGTCGCGCGGGACCTCGGAGCCGAGCGCGCCGGCGAGGGCCCCGGCCATCGTGGCGATGGAGTCGCAGTCGCGGCCGTAGTTCACCGAACCGAGGACCGCGTGCCGGAAGTCGCCGCCGGAGACGAGCAGCATGCCGAGCGCGACGGGGAGTTCCTCGATGGAGTGCAGACGGGAGGGGCGGCGGGCACCGAGCGACGGGGCGCGGTAGTCCGGTCCCACCGTGTCGTAGGGGGCCACCGCCTCCCGCAGCGGGCGCAGCGCCGACTCGAAGTCCGAATGCCGGGCGGCGACTTCGCAGACCGCCTCGATCGCGTCCCGGGTGCCGTCCTTGGCCAGCGCCAGGCAGGCCGTGACGACCGAGTCCGGGGTCGCCCCCGGCGTGCAGGCCGCGGCCACCCCCGCCGCCAGCACGCCCGCCGCCTCCCTGCCGTAGGAGGACTGGTGCGCGCCCGCGACGTCCAGCGCCTCGGTGTACGCGCCCGCCGGGTTGGCCGCGTTCACCAGTCCGACCGGTGCCATGTACATCGCGGCGCCGCAGTTGACGATGTTGCCCGCGCCCGCCTCCCGGGGGTCCACATGGCCGTAGTGGAGCCTGGCGACCAGCCACTTCTCGGCGAGGAAGATCCGCTGGAGGGGGAGCGCCTCCGCCTCCAGTTCCGGGATCCAGCGGGGTGCCGTCATCAGGTCGGGGACCAGGTGTCCGGCGACGGCGTAGGCGTCGAGGTGGTCGCGGACCGTGGTGTACACGCGAATCAGCGCGTGGGTCATCAGGGTGTCGTCGGTGACGTGTCCGTCGCCCTTGTGGTACGGGGCGATGGGGCGGGCGGTGCGCCAGGCGTCGCCGTTCCAGGGGCCGACGACGCCGTGCACGCGACCGCCGTGCCGTTCGGTGATCTGTTCGGGGGTGTAGCCCTCGACGGGGCCGCCGAGCGCGTCGCCGACGGCGGCTCCGACGAGGGCTCCCGTGATCCGTTCGTCGAGGGTTCCCATTTCTACATTTTTGGGCGTCATGCCCGAATCATCCCTCTGGGAGGGCCAGTTCCGTCGCTTCGAGCAGATCGGCGAGTCCGACGAGATCCGTACCGGTGAGGCGGGGAAGCGCGCAGCCCGAGAGGATCCGGCAGGCGTCGCGCCAGGTGGCCGGGATCGCGGCGCCGCCGCCGAGCGCGCCGGTCAGCGCCCCCGCCAGGGCCGGGGCGGAGTCGGCGACACGGGAGAGGCAGGCGGCGGCGGGCACCGCCTCCGCGATCCGGCCGCGCGCCGCGGTCGCGAGGGCCAGGGCGACCGGAACGGTTTCCGCCGCCGCGACGCCGTAGCTGTAGACGTGGTCGACGATCTGGTGTTCCAGGAGGGGGACCAGGGCGAAGGTGCCCTCACTGTCGCGGGCGAGCCGCAGCGCGTGGCGCGCGTTGCGGCCGATCTCGGTCTCCCTGGGCAGTTCGGCGAGGGCGGCTTCCGCGCAGGCCTCGACGTCGGCCCCGGCGAGGGCGAGCGCGAGGGCGGCGGCCATGGCGCGGGCGCCGTGCACGCCGTCACCGTCCTGGGTGTAGCGGGCGTCGAACTCGGCCAGTTCCGCGGCGAGCGTGGCATCGCCCGGGTGGGCGATGGCGAGCACACAGGCCCGTACGCAGGCCGCGTCGTCGAAGTAGTGCGGATTGTCGTGGCCGGTGGCGGGCGGCCGCAGACCGGTGGCGAGGTTGCCGAGCCCGGCCCGTACGGAGATCCGGGCGCGCAGCGGCAGCAGCGCGGACTCGACCTCGGGGGCGCGCTCGGCGGCCGCGGCGACCTCGCTGGCGACGGCGTTCCAGGACAGGTCGATGGACGCCCGCATCCGCCGTGCCCGGCTGAGATCGCCGAGCGCGGCGGCGTCGCCGGCCCGCAGCACGGCCTCGGCGGCGAACGCCGCCCACTCGGCGTCGTCCGAGGGGCCGAGCCGCAGGGGCTCCGGTGGCTGGTTCAGGGCGATGGGCACCGGCAGGGTCGTCGTGGCGTTCTGTTCGGCGAACGTGTCCAGTTCCCTGGTCAGCCGCCGTGTCCACTCGGGCATCCGGGCGGCGCGGTGGCGGGCCGCGGGCCAGCCGGCGGCGTCGCCCGCGGCGAGGCCGAGCAGGAGGCCCTCGATACGGCGGAGGCGCGGGCCGGGCGCCGGGTCGGCGACCTCCGTGACGAGGACGTCCGGCGCCGAGGCCGCTCCCGCGCCGGCTTCGTCTCCCACGAGGCCGGGTCTCATGGGCGTACCTCCTGGTCGGCGGTGGCAAGGGCGTGGGCGGTGGCGAGGTCCGCGGTGACGGGGTGGTCCGCGGCGGTGACGGCGTGGGTGGCGGGGGTGGCGGGGGTCCGGTCCATGGTGAGGACGGGGTCGGTGGCGGGGATCTGGTCCATGGTGAGGACGGGGTCCACGGGGAGGGCGGGACTGGTGGCGAGGGCGTGGGGGCCGGGGGTGGCGGCCGGTTCCGGATGCGGGGCCGCTCTCGTGCGGTGCGGATCGCGTGCGTGCCGTCTCCGGTCCCGTGCGGGGGGTGCGTCGTCCGGGCCGGGCTTCCGTACGGGGAGCGCGCCGTCCGGGACCGGCTCCCGTGCGGCACCCGACCGCCACTTTCTGTCGTCCCCGGGGGTCAGCAGTTCCGCCACGTCCAGTACGTGGTGGCCCTCCATCGAGGGGAGGCAGCTGCCGCGCGCCGGACCGATGGCCGCCGCCCACGCGGCCGGGATCGCGCGGGCGCCCCGGGTCGCCCCGGCCAGCGCTCCCGCCACCGCCGCCGTGGTGTCGGCGTCGCGGCCCATGTTGACGGCGGTGAGGACGGACTCGGTGAAGTCGCCGTCGGCGGCGGCGTACGCGCCGAAGGCCAGGGCGACGGCCTCGGGGGCCAGGTCCGTCCAGGGGTAACCGCCGATGACGACCGCCGAACGCACCGCTCGTTCGCCTCGGTGCGCGACCGCGATCGCGCGGCGCAGCGAGCGGGCCGTCCAGGAGTCGTCCGGGATCACCGCGAGCGCGGAGGCGGCCACGGCGATCGTCGAGGCGCCCGCCATCGCCGCCGCGACACCTGCCGCGACCGCCTGGCCGCCGTAGATGCCCTCGCCGTCGTGGCTCACCGAACCGTCGATCGCCACCAGGCGCGCGGCCTCCGCGGGACGCCCCGCCGCGAACACGCCGAAAGGCGCCGCGCGCATCGCCAGGCCGTCGCTCCAGGCGTGCCGGTGCTGGGCCGAGATGGGGGCCGCCAGTCCCCGGCGGAGGTTCTCCAGGGTGCCGCGCTCGCTGAAGCCGGCGCCGCGGAACGGTCCCTCGTCACGGTCCGCGATCCACTCGTGCCAGGCCGCCTCGACGTGCGCCACGGTGAGCGCCGAGCCGTGCCGGGCCAGCAGCAGTCCGGAGAAGATCGCGTACTCCGTGTCGTCCGTGCCGGCCGGATGCTCGGCGACGTAGCCCGTGATCCGGCCCCACTTCGCGCGGATCTCCGACGGCCGCATGTTCTCGGCGGGCGCGCCCAGCGCGTCCCCTACGGCGAGTCCGAGCAGCGCGCCTCGTGCCCGTTCGCGCAGACCGGTGGCGTCCCCGGGCGCCGGGACGGAGGGGATGCAGGCGATGGAAGCCATTCGGTGCCACTCCTCTCAGGGCCCAGAGCCCTTTGGGGATGTGTCCCACCGGAGGAGGCGCGCAGAGCCTCGCACGGCCCCGTATTCACCCGGTCGACATCTGTGCGGGACCATCCACGGATGAGCGAGAAAGGGTAAAGGCGCAGGTTAGCCGAGCCTTTCCTTGCTGGCGGGGAGGAAATTCCAGGCGTACTTTTGGGGTTGTCGAAAAGTAGAAACAGTCCAATCGCGCGTTCTGGGGGACCCGTATGTCCATCATCGAGACCGAAGCCGCGCTGCATGAGGCGCACCGGGACAACCACACCCACCGTGATGTGAACGGTGGCTGGCTGCGCCCCGCGGTCTTCGGCGCGATGGACGGGCTCGTCTCCAACCTCGCCCTGATGACCGGTGTCGCCGGCGGGTCCGTCTCCCATCGGACGATCGTCATCACCGGCCTCGTGGGCCTGGCCGCCGGAGCCTTCTCCATGGCCGCCGGCGAGTACACCTCCGTCGCCTCGCAGCGCGAACTCGTCGAGGCCGAACTCGACGTGGAGCGCCGGGAGCTGAGAAAGCACCCGAAGGACGAGGAGCGTGAGCTCGCCGCGCTCTACGAGACCCGCGGGGTCGAGCCCGCGCTGGCCCGTGAGGTCGCCAGGCAGCTGTCCCGCGACCCCGAGCAGGCCCTGGAGATCCACGCGCGCGAGGAGCTGGGCATAGACCCCGGCGACCTGCCCTCGCCCACGGTCGCCGCCGTGTCGAGCTTCGGCTCCTTCGCCCTGGGTGCCCTGCTGCCCCTGCTCCCGTACCTGCTCGGCGCGACCGTCCTGTGGCCCGCGCTGCTGCTCGCGGGGACCGGGCTCTTCGCGTGCGGCGCCGTCGTGGCCCGGGTGACGGCGCGGTCCTGGCTGTACAGCGGAATCCGGCAGCTCGCACTCGGGGGTGCCGCGGCGGGTGTGACGTACGTCCTGGGCAGTCTGTTCGGTACCGCCGTAGGATGATGTATGGCGGAGCTATGCAAAGGACTGCATAAGTAGCCGGTTACTCGCTGGTTTCGAATAGTTAACCACTGGGCATGAGCCGTAAGCGCTGCGGGCAATGAAGCCTGCTCCGCACCACCGTGGCGGGCGACGTCGCCTGCCGCGCTTCCGGCCCCACGGACACCGATCTGTCCCCCTGGGTCCCCTTACCTCCAGTGCCGTGCGCGGTACCCCCCGCCGCGACCCCCGGTGTCCGCATGTTGGAACGCAGTATCCGGTTCCCGAGAACCGCTCCATCATGTAACCTGCACGAAATTTTGCATCCCCCCAGCAGAGGGCCAACGTCGTCCCTCGGCACACGCTCCCCCAGACGCCTTCGAAGCGCTGGGAGGTGCCCCCAGCCACGACGACGACGGGAGAGCCGATGCGTTCGCCGCGCCAGCCGTCCCAGCACTCCACGCATGGCCAGAACTGGTCCTTCATGGATGCTCGCCCTGCTGCTCAGGGTATGTACGACCCCCGCAACGAGCACGACGCCTGCGGCGTCGGCTTCGTGGCCACCCTCACCGGCGAGGCGAGCTACGCGCTGGTCGAGCAGGCGCTCACCGTGCTGCGCAACCTGGAACACCGTGGTGCCACCGGCGCCGAGCCCGACTCGGGCGACGGCGCGGGCATCCTGTCCCAGGTCCCGGACGCGTTCCTCCGCGAGGTGGCCGGATTCGAGCTGCCCGGGGCCGGTGCCTACGCGGTCGGCATCGCCTTCCTTCCCGGCGACGGCACCGAGGACGCCGTCTCACGGATCGAGACGATCGCCGCCGAAGAGAACCTGACCGTCGTCGGCTGGCGCCAGGTACCCGTCGCCCCCGGACTCCTCGGCGCGACCGCCCGCTCCACGATGCCCGTCTTCCGCCAGATCTTCGTGACCGACGGCGTCAGCGAGGGCATCGACCTCGACCGCAAGGCGTTCGTGCTGCGCAAGCGCGCCGAACGCGAGGCCGGCGTCTACTTCCCGTCGCTCTCCGCGCGCACCATCGTCTACAAGGGCATGCTGACCACCGGCCAGCTCGAACCCTTCTTCCCGGACCTGTCCGACCGCCGCTTCGCCTCCGCGATCGCGCTCGTGCACTCCCGGTTCTCCACCAACACCTTCCCGAGCTGGCCGCTCGCCCACCCGTACCGCTTCGTCGCGCACAACGGCGAGATCAACACGGTCAAGGGCAACCGCAACTGGATGAAGGCCCGCGAGTCCCAGCTGGTCTCCGACCTGTTCGGCGACAAGGGCCTGGAGCGGATCTTCCCCGTCTGCACGCCGGACGCCTCCGACTCGGCCTCCTTCGACGAGGTGCTCGAACTCCTCCACCTCGGCGGCCGCTCGCTCCCGCACTCCGTGCTGATGATGATCCCCGAGGCGTGGGAGAACCACGCCTCCATGGACCCGGCCCGGCGCGCCTTCTACCAGTTCCACTCCACGATGATGGAGCCCTGGGACGGCCCGGCCTGCGTCACCTTCACCGACGGCACCCAGGTCGGCGCGGTCCTCGACCGCAACGGTCTGCGCCCCGGCCGCTACTGGGTCACCGACGACGGCCTCGTCGTCCTCGGCTCAGAGGTCGGCGTCCTCGACATCGACCCCGCGAAGGTCGTCCGCAAGGGCCGCCTCCAGCCCGGCCGCATGTTCCTCGTCGACACCGCCGAGCACCGCATCATCGAGGACGACGAGATCAAGGCGGGCCTCGCCGCCGACCTCCCCTACGCGGAGTGGCTGGAGGCCGGCGAGATCGAGCTCTCCGACCTCCCCGAGCGCGAGCACATCGTGCACACCCACGCCTCGGTCACCCGCCGCCAGCAGACCTTCGGCTACACCGAGGAGGAGCTGCGGATCATCCTCGCGCCGATGGCCGCCGCCGGCGCCGAGCCGATCGGCTCGATGGGCACGGACACGCCGATCGCCGCCCTGTCGCAGCGCCCCCGCCTCCTCTTCGACTACTTCACCCAGCTCTTCGCGCAGGTCACCAACCCGCCGCTGGACGCGATCCGTGAAGAGCTGGTCACCTCCCTGCGCTCCTCACTCGGTCCCGCGGGCAATCTCCTGGAGCCCACGGCCGCCTCCTGTCGCAGCGTCACCCTGCCCTTCCCGGTGATCGACAACGACGAGCTGGCCAAGCTCATCCACATCAACGCCGACGGCGACATGCCCGGCATGAAGGCCGCCACGCTCTCCGGCCTCTACCGCGTCTCCGGCGGCGGCGACTCGCTGGCCGCGCGGATCGAGGAGATCTGCTCCGAGACCGACGCCGCCATAGACAACGGCGCCCGCCTGATCGTGCTCTCGGACCGGCACTCGGACGCCGAGCACGCCCCGATCCCCTCGCTGCTGCTGACCGCGGCCGTCCACCACCACCTCATCCGTACCAAGCAGCGCACCCAGGTGGGTCTGCTGGTCGAGGCGGGCGACGTCCGCGAGGTCCACCACGTGGCCCTCCTCATCGGCTTCGGCGCCGCCGCGGTCAACCCGTACCTGGCGATGGAGTCGGTCGAGGACCTGGTCCGCGCCGGCACCTTCCTGCGGGGCATCGAGGCCGAGCAGGCCATCCGCAACCTGATCTACGCGCTCGGCAAGGGCGTCCTCAAGGTCATGTCCAAGATGGGCATCTCCACCGTCGCCTCCTACCGCGGCGCGCAGGTCTTCGAGGCCGTCGGGCTGGACGCCGAGTTCGTCGGCAGGTACTTCAGCGGCACCGCGACGAAGATCGGCGGCGCCGGTCTCGACGTCATCGCCAAGGAGGTCGCCGCCCGGCACGCCAAGGCCTACCCGGCCTCCGGCATCGCGCCCGCGCACCGCGCCCTCGACATAGGCGGCGAGTACCAGTGGCGCCGCGAGGGCGAGCCGCACCTGTTCGACCCGGAGACGGTCTTCCGCCTCCAGCACTCGACGCGCTCCGGCGACTACGACATCTTCAAGAAGTACACGGACCGGGTGAACGAGCAGTCCGAGCGCCTGATGACGCTCCGCGGCCTGTTCGGCTTCACCTCCGGCCGCGCGTCGATCCCGGTCGACGAGGTCGAGCCCGTCAGCGAGATCGTCAAGCGCTTCTCCACCGGCGCCATGTCGTACGGCTCCATCTCCAAGGAGGCGCACGAGACCCTCGCCATCGCCATGAACCAGCTGGGCGGCAAGTCCAACACCGGCGAGGGCGGCGAGGACGCGGACCGGCTGTACGACCCGGCGCGCCGCTCGTCCATCAAGCAGGTCGCCTCCGGCCGCTTCGGTGTGACGTCGGAGTACCTGGTCAACGCCGACGACATCCAGATCAAGATGGCGCAGGGCGCCAAGCCCGGCGAGGGCGGCCAGCTGCCCGGCCACAAGGTGTACCCCTGGGTCGCCAAGACCCGGCACAGCACCCCCGGCGTGGGCCTCATCTCCCCGCCGCCGCACCACGACATCTACTCCATCGAGGACCTGGCCCAGCTGATCCACGACCTCAAGAACGCCAACCCGCAGGCCCGCATCCACGTGAAGCTGGTCTCCGAGGTCGGCGTCGGCACGGTCGCGGCGGGTGTCTCCAAAGCCCACGCGGACGTGGTCCTCATCTCCGGCCACGACGGCGGCACCGGCGCCTCCCCGCTCACCTCGCTCAAGCACGCGGGCGGCCCCTGGGAGCTCGGTCTCGCCGAGACCCAGCAGACCCTGCTGCTCAACGGCCTGCGCGACCGCATCGTCGTCCAGACCGACGGCCAGCTGAAGACCGGCCGCGACGTCGTCATCGCCGCGCTGCTCGGCGCCGAGGAGTTCGGTTTCGCGACCGCGCCGCTCGTCGTCTCCGGCTGCGTCATGATGCGCGTCTGCCACCTGGACACCTGCCCGGTCGGCATCGCCACCCAGAACCCGGTACTGCGTGACCGGTTCGCCGGCAAGGCCGAGTACATCGTGAACTTCTTCAAGTTCATCGCCGAAGAGGTCCGCGAGATCCTCGCCGAGCTGGGCTTCCGCACCATCGAGGAGGCCGTCGGCCACGCCGAGCACCTCGACGTCACCCGGGCCGTCGACCACTGGAAGGCGCAGGGCCTGGACCTGTCCCCGCTCTTCCACGTGCCCGAGCTGCCCGAGGGCGCGGTGCGCCACCAGGTCATCGCGCAGGACCACGGCCTGGAGAAGGCTCTCGACAACGAGCTGATCAAGCTTGCCGCCGACGCCCTGGCCGCCAACTCCCAGGCCGACGCCCAGCCGGTCCGCGCCCAGGTCGCGATCCGCAACATCAACCGCACGGTCGGCACCATGCTCGGCCACGAGGTGACGAAGAAGTTCGGCGGCGCGGGCCTGCCCGACGACACCATCGACATTACCTTCACGGGATCGGCGGGCCAGTCCTTCGGCGCCTTCCTGCCGCGCGGCGTCACCCTGCGCCTGGAGGGCGACGCCAACGACTACGTCGGCAAGGGCCTCTCCGGCGGCCGGATCGTCGTCCGTCCCGACCGGGGCGCCGACCACCTCGCCGAGTACTCGACGATCGCGGGCAACACCATCGCGTACGGCGCGACGGGCGGCGAACTCTTCCTGCGCGGCCGCACCGGCGAGCGCTTCTGCGTCCGCAACTCCGGCGCGACGGTGGTCTCCGAGGGCGTGGGCGACCACGGCTGCGAGTACATGACCGGCGGCCACGCCGTCGTCCTCGGCGAGACGGGACGCAACTTCGCGGCCGGCATGTCCGGCGGCATCGCCTACGTCGTCGACCTCGACCGCGACAACGTCAACGCCGGCAACGCGGGCGCCGTCGAGGAACTCGACGACACCGACAAGCAGTGGCTGCGCGCCGTGGTGCGCCGCCACCAGGAGGAGACCGGCTCGACGGTCGCCGGGAAGCTCCTGGCCGAGTGGGACACCGCGGCCGGCCGCTTCAGCAAGATCATCCCCCGCGCGTACAAGGCAGTGCTCGCCGCCAAGGACGCCGCCGAGCGAGCCGGACTCACCGAGTCCGAGATCACCGAGAAGATGATGGAGGCGGCGACCAATGGCTGATCCCAAGGGCTTTTTGAACCACGGCCGCGAGGTCGCCAGGACCCGCCCCGTCGAGGAACGCGTCAGGGACTGGAACGAGGTCTACGTCCCGGGCGCGCTGCTCCCGATCATCTCCCAGCAGGCCGGCCGCTGCATGGACTGCGGTATCCCGTTCTGCCACAACGGCTGTCCGCTGGGGAACCTGATCCCCGAGTGGAACGACTACGCCTACCGCGAGGACTGGGGGGCCGCGTCCGAGCGTCTGCACGCCACGAACAACTTCCCGGAGTTCACGGGCCGGCTGTGCCCCGCCCCGTGCGAGTCGGCGTGTGTGCTCGGCATCAACCAGCCCGCCGTGACCATCAAGAACGTCGAGGTCTCGATCATCGACAAGGCGTGGGACAGCGGGGACGTCGCCCCGCAGATCCCCCAGCGACTGTCGGGCAAGACCGTCGCGGTCATCGGCTCCGGCCCGTCGGGCCTGGCCGCCGCCCAGCAGCTGACCCGGGCCGGCCACACGGTCGCCGTCTACGAGCGCGCCGACCGCGTCGGCGGCCTGCTGCGCTACGGCATCCCCGAGTTCAAGATGGAGAAGCGGCACATCAACCGCCGTATCGAGCAGATGCGCGCGGAGGGCACCCGCTTCCGCACGGGCATCGAGATCGGCCGCGACCTCAAGGCGACCGACCTGCGCAAGCGGTACGACGCGGTGGTCATCGCCGCCGGTGCCACGACCGCGCGGGACCTGCCGGTGCCCGGCCGCGAACTCAAGGGCATCCACCAGGCCATGGAGTACCTGCCGCTGGCCAACAAGGTCCAGGAGGGCGACTACGTGGCGCCCCCGATCACGGCCGAGGGCAAGCACGTCGTGGTCATCGGCGGCGGCGACACGGGCGCGGACTGTGTGGGCACCGCCCACCGCCAGGGCGCGGCCTCGGTCACGCAGCTCGAGATCATGCCCCGTCCGGGCGAGGAGCGCAGCCCCGGCCAGCCCTGGCCGACGTTCCCCATGCTCTACAAGGTCACCTCCGCGCACGAGGAGGGCGGCGACCGTGTCTACGCGGTCTCCACCACCCACTTCGAGGGCGACGAGGACGGCAACGTCCAGTGGCTGCACCTCTCCGAGGTCGAGTTCGCCGACGGCAGGCTGAACCAGAAGCCCGGCACGGAGCGCAGGATCCCCGCCCAGCTGGTCACCCTGGCGATGGGCTTCACCGGCACCGACGTCGAGAACGGCGTGGTCGCGCAGTTCGGCCTGGAACTGGACGCGCGCGGTAACATCGCCCGCGACGCCGACTTCGCGACCAACGTGCCCGGCGTGTACGTTGCCGGTGACGCGGGCCGCGGCCAGTCCCTGATCGTGTGGGCCATCGCGGAGGGCCGTTCGGCCGCCCGCGGGGTCGACCGCTTCCTGACGGGCGCCAGCGACCTGCCGGCCCCGATCCGCCCCACGGACCGTTCCCTGATGGTCTGACGCTCCACCCCAACAGACGTCCCGTACAAAGGCGTACGGAACTGAACGCGGCGCCCGCCTTGTCCCCGACCGGACTGTGGTGGGCGCCGTGGTGCGTCCCGGCCCGGCCGGCTACCGCGCGACCCTGTACGTCTCCCCGTACACCTTCCACTCGAGCGGTGTGTCCAGGCCGAGGTTGCCGTCGTACAGGAACTTCCGCTGGGCCGTGTCGACGCGGGTCGTGTCGTGGTGGGCGCTCTCGGACTTCATCGTGGTGCGGCGGATGTCCAGGAAGATGTCGAGGTAGGACTTCTCGGAGCCGCCCTCGGCAGGGGTGTCGGCCTGGGCCATGGCGCGTCTGCGCAGCCCGTAGAAGCTGTCGGGGCCGGTGCCCGGGCCGTGCATGACCATCGCGTCGTAGTAGACGAACTGCCCCAGCGTGCCCAGGCCGTCGAGCTTGGCGCGGCGGACCGCGGGATCGAAGTAGACGCGGTCGCGCTCGGCGTCCTGGGCCTTCCGGAAGGCGGCCACCGCGGCCTCCGCGCGCCAGGCCGCCGGGAAGCCCGGGTCGAGTCCCTCGTGGGAGTCGGTGCCGTCGACCCCGCGCAGCGCGGGCAGATAACGGGCGAGGCCGTTGTCCGGGTGGTCCTTCGTGTAGCGCTCGACCAGGACGAGCAGGTCGTGGGTGCCGGTGCAGAAGCCGATAAGGCCCGCCGTGTAACCCTGGCCGTCGCCGATGTCCTGGATGTAGCCGTACGCGCTGCGCCAGTCCAGCGTGGAGTTCTCGGCGCTCGCCACGATCTCCTGGGCCAGCTCCTTCTTGTCCGGCGCGGCGAGGCCGGCGCCTCCCGGCCGCCCGGCGCCCTGCCGGCCAGGGGACCCGGCCGCTTCGCCCGAGCCCGGCAGCCCGGGGACGACGAAGTAGAGCGCCACCGCGACCAGGGGAAGGACCGCGAGCAGAAGGAGACGTGCGCGTTTCATGCCCCCAGCGTAGAGACCGCCGGGACGGACCCGGCCCGGTGTCGCCACGGTCGGCGTTCGCCCCGTGCCCCGTGCCCCGTGCCCCGTGGCCCGTAGCGGCCCCGGACCGCTCGGTTCCTCAGCCGGCCGCGTTCCTCAGCCCGCCCCGTTCCTCAGCGCGGAAGCCTTTCCGACGGCCAGAACCACCAGCAGCACCAACAGCCCGGCGCACACGGCGCCTTGGACGAGGGCGCGCCGGCTGTCACGGGGTGCGTACGCGTAGGCGAGGGTGACCACACCGCCGGCCAGCAGTCCGCCGAGGTGGCCCTGCCAGGAGGTGAGTCCCGCCGAGATCAGCAGCCACAACAGCAGGCCCGCCATGAACCGGTTGACGGCGTTCATGTCCGCGCCCAGGCGCCGGGCCATGACGTAGTAGGCGGCGCCCAGTCCGAAGATCGCACCCGACGCGCCGAGCGTGGGCTGGTCCGGCGCGATCAGCAGCACCAGGACGGAGCCGCCGAGCGCCGACAGCAGGTACAGGGCGACGTAGCGGACCCGGCCGAGCTGGGCCTCCACCACCCGGCCCAGGTTCCACAGCGAGACCATGTTCATCACGATGTGCAGGATCCCGAACGTGCCCTCGGTGGGCGGCAGATGGAGAAAGGCACTGGTCAGCATCCGGTACCACTCGCCGTCGACCACGCCTTCGGGACGGAAGCCGGCGGAGTGCTGTGCCTGCCAGAGGTAGTGTCCGCCGTCCGGTCCCGTCAGCCCCGCGCCCAGCATCTCGAACCGGTCCACGATCGCCGGGCGCACCAGCTCGCCCAGGTAGGCCAGCACGTTCAGCGCGATCAGGACGTACGTCACCACGGGAACCGTCGAGATCCGGCCGCCGAACGCCGTGCGGGTCTGCCGGACGGAGCGGGCGCCCTCCTTCACGCACTCCACGCACTGGTGGCCGACGGCCGCCTCGCGCATGCAGGCGGGGCAGATGTAGCGGTCGCAGCGGGTGCAGCGTACGTACGACTCCACCCTGGGGTGGCGGTAGCAGGTGGTGACGGCGGGCTCGGCCGGGCCGGCTGACGCGGCGGGTTGGGCTGACGCGGTGGGTTCGGTGGACTCGGATTCCACGGCCGGCTCCTTGGCGGTACGGACATGCGGGAGGGGAACGGTGAGCCGGTGGGGTCGGCGGCGAACAAAATAGCGAACACGGGGGTACGGGTGGGACGGCAGGGGGCCGTTGTGGTGACGTAATCTCGGCACTCCCGCCCAGCTCACCGCACCGAAGCCCGACGGAAGAGAGCCCGAATGCCCGGGATCAGTCTCAGCAAGGTGGCGGAGACCGCGCCCGCGCTGGTCAGTCTGTACAAGACCGCCGGTGTCTCCCTCGCCCGGCACGGACTGGGCGGGCAGCGGGCCGCGGTGTACCTGGTGGTCGACTACTCCGGGTCGATGAAGCCGTACTACCTCGACGGCAGTGTGCAGGCGCTCGCCGACCGGGTGCTCGGCCTGTCGGCGCATCTCGACGACGACGGCACGGTTCCGGTGGTCTTCTTCTCCACCGACATCGACGCGGTCACCGACATCGCGCTCGAGGACCACCAGGGGCGGGTGGCGCGGATCGTCGCCGGGCTCGGGCACATGGGCAGGACCAGTTACCACCTGGCCATGGACGCGGTCATCGACCACTACCTCGACAGCGGCTCCGAGGACCCCGCCCTCGTGGTCTTCCAGACCGACGGCGGACCGGTCGACAAGCCCGCCGCCGAACGGTACTTGTGCAAGGCGGCGAAGCTTCCGCTGTTCTGGCAGTTCATAGGGTTCGGTGACCCGGACAGCAAGCAGTTCGACTTCCTGCGCAAGCTCGACGAGTTGGCCGTCCCGAAGAAACGGGCGGTCGACAACGCCGGTTTCTTCCACGCAGGTGCGGATCCCCTGGAGCTGGGCGACGAAGAGCTCTACGACCGGATCGTCGGCGAGTTCCCGCAGTGGCTGGCGGCGGCGCGGGCCCTGGGGATCGTGCGGTGACCGTACGGCTGCTGGCCGCCGCCGGGCGTGTGGCGGTGCCCTGGAAGAACGGCGGCGGGGTGACGCGGGAGATCGCCGCGGGGCCCGAGGACGCCGGCATGGACGACTTCCGGTGGCGGGTGAGCCTCGCCGACGTCGGCGCCGACGGCCCGTTCTCGTCGTTCGCCGGGGTGGACCGGACCCTCACGATGGTCGAGGGCGCGGGGATGGACCTGACCGTCGGCGGCGAACACCGCCGGGTGGACACGCCCTTCGTGCCCCGGTCGTTCCCCGGCGACCTGCCCACCGACTGTCGTCTGCTCGGGGGCCCGGTCGTGAACCTCAACGTCATGTGGCGCAGGGGCGAGGGGGCGACCCCCGCCGTCACGGTCGTGCACGGCGGTGCGGAGGTCGCCGTGCCGGCGGCCCCGGCGGTGCTGATCGTGGCGCTCGACGGGAGCGCGGAGGTGGCCGGGCTGACCCTGGGCCGGTACGACGCCGCGCTGCTGACCGGCGAGGACGCCGTGCTGCGGCCGGCCGGCCGCACCGCCGTCGTCCGGCTCGCCGGACGGGCCCCGCTTCCCGCACCGGCAGGCCCGTGACACCGGGTCGCCTGGTCGCCGGGAAGAACCGGAGGAGTGCCGGGTGATCACGGCCGGGCGGCACGACCGGCGAGGACGGCCGCCCGGCACTCGGCGGGGCCGCCCCATGCGGTGCGCAGGGCGCGGGCCCTGGCCAGCCACAGCGACAGGTCGTACTCGGCGGTGTAGCCGATCGCGCCGTGCAGTTGGAGTGCGGCGCGCGCGGTGGTGTACGCCGCCTCGCAGGCGGTGACCTTGGCGGCGGCGACCTCGGCGGGCGCCATGGTCAGGGCCGCTCCGAAGAGCAGCGGGCGCGCGAACTCCAGGGCCTTCCTCGCGTCGGCGAGCCGGTGCTTGACGGCCTGGAAGGAGCCGATGGGGACACCGAACTGGGTGCGGCGCCCGACGTGGGCGACCGTCCGGTCGAGGAGCGCGAGACCGACGCCGAGGGCCTGGGCGGCGGTGGCGAGCCGGGCCCAGGTGAGGGCGTGCTCCACGGGAGGCGCGGCGGACAGGAGTGCGCCGCCCGTCGTCAGCGGGGTGAGGCGGCGGGCCGGGTCCAGACAGCCGCGCACCGGGCCGTGGCCGGGGGCCAGCCGCAGTTCGCCGGCCGTCAGGGCGAGGCGGACGTCCGCCGTGTCGCCGTCCAGCGCGTACGAACCGTCGAGGGCCACGGTCGCCGACGCCTCGCCCGAGACCAGTGCCGGAAGCAGCCGCCCGGCGGGGCCGGGGTCCGCCAGTTGCGCCAGCAGGGCGGTCGCCGCGACCGTCTCCGCCAACGGGCCCGGCACCGCGTGCCGGCCCAGCTCGACGAAGCCCACCGCCAGTTCCACCGGGAGCGGGCCCATTCCCGCGTGGGCGGCCGGTACCGCCAGCGCGAACACGCCTGCCGCGCCGAGACGGGACCACAGCGCACGGCCGCTGCCGTGCTCGCCCCGGCTCCAGTCCCGTACGACCGACGGCGTGTCCGCGGCCGTCAGCATCGCGTCGAGGGAACCGGCGAACGCCCGCTGTTCGGCATCGAGGAGGAAGCGCATCAGCGGCGGCCCTTCGGCAGGCCGAGCAGACGCTCGGCGACGATGTCGCGCTGGATCTCGTTGGTACCGGCGTAGATCGGGCCGGCCAGGGAGAACACGTAGCCCTCGGACCAGTCCGTGTCCGCCGTCTCGCCCTCCTGGCCCAGGAGATCGAGCGCGGTCTCGTGCAGCGCGATGTCGTACTCGGACCAGAAGACCTTGTTCAGGCTGGCCTCCGGGCCGATGGCCTCGCCGTCGAGGAAGCGGGAGGCGAGGGCGTAGGCGAACAACTGGTAGGCGCGGGCGCCGATCACCGCGTCCGCCACCCGCTCGGCGGCCCACGCCGGGCTGTCCCGGCTTCGCCACAGGGCGAACAGCCGGTCCGCGGCGGCCAGGAAGCGGCCCGGGGAGCGGAGCCGCAGCCCGCGTTCGTCTCCGGCCGTCGACATGGCGATCCGCCAGCCCTGGCCGGGCTCGCCGATCACGTCCTCGTCGGGGACGAAGACCTCGTCCAGGAAGATCTCGGCGAAGGCGGGCTTCCCGTCGAGCCGCCCGATCGGCCGGACCGTGACGCCGGGGGCCCGCAGTCCGAACATCAGATAGGTCAGCCCCTGGTGGGGTTTCGGCGTGTCGGGATCGCTGCGGAACAGCCCGAACGCGCGGTCGGCGAACGCGGCGCGCGACGACCAGGTCTTCTGGCCGCTCAGCAGCCAGCCCCCGTCGGCGCGCACCGCGCGGGAGGTGAGGGACGCCAGGTCGGACCCGGCCTCCGGCTCGGACCAGGCCTGCGCCCAGACGACCTCACCGGTGGCCATGGAGGGCAGCACCCGGGCGCGCTGTCGCGGTGTGCCGTGCTCGAAGAGGCAGGGCGCCAGCAGGTTGATGCCGTTCTGGGTGACACGGCCCGGCGCGCCCGCCGCGTAGTACTCCTCCTCGAACACCAGCCAGCGCACGATGTCCGCGTCCCGGCCGCCGTACGCCGCGGGCCAGGACACCACCGACCAGCGGTCCGCGGCCAGTTCGGCCTCCCACGCGCGGTGGGCGGCGAAACCCTCCTCGGTCTCCAGGGAGGGGAGCGGGGCGCTCGGCACATGAGCGGTGAGCCAGCCCCGGACCTCGGCGCGGAACGCCTCGTCGGCGGGGGAGTGCGTGAGATCCATCGACGGCACCTCTCGACGGCGAGCTTCCCTAACAAGTGTTTGGTAGGTTAGCCTGGGAGTATGAGCGACGTCGAGACTCCCGACTACGAACCCGGGCACGGGCTGCTGAAGGGGCGCACCGCCGTCGTCACGGCCGCCGCGGGCGCGGGCATCGGCGGGGCCACGGCGCGCAGATTCCTCGAGGAGGGCGCGCGGGTGGTCATCAGCGACGCGCACGTCCGCCGCCTCAAGGAGAGCGAGGCGGCCCTGGCCGCCGAGTTCGGCACCGGGAACGTCTCCGCGCTGCCCTGCGACGTGACGGACGAGGAACAGGTGGAGGCCCTGTTCGCGCGGACGGACGAGCTTCACGGCGGACTGGACGTCGTCGTCAACAACGCCGGGCTCGGCGGCACCTCGGCCCTGGTCGACATGACCGACGCACAGTGGTCGAAGGTCCTCGACGTGACCCTGGGCGGCACCTTCCGGTGCACCCGCGCCGCACTGCGGCACTTCAGGGAGCGGTCCGGCGGCGGGGTGATCGTGAACAACGCCTCCGTCGTCGGCTGGCGCGCCCAGGCGGGCCAGGCGCACTACGCCGCCGCCAAGGCCGGGGTCATGGCGCTCACCCGCTGCGCGGCGATCGAGGCCGCCGCCTACGGGGTCCGGGTCAACGCGGTGTCCCCGAGCCTCGCCATGCACCCGCACCTCGCGAAGGTGACCACCCCCGAACTCCTGGAGGAACTGACGGGCCGTGAGGCCTTCGGCCGGTACGCGCAACCCTGGGAGGTGGCCAACGTCATCGTGTTCCTGGCGTCCGGCTACTCCTCGTACATGACCGGTGAAGTCGTCGCCGTCAGCAGCCAGCATGCCTAGGGCCGCGGCAGGCGACGTCGGCCCGTCGAAGACCGGGGGCCGCGACGGGGCGAACGCTGTCCGCCGCGGCACCAGCACCACAATGGAACGGTGCCTACCAAGAAGAAGCCCCAGGTGACCGCCACCCCCCAGCGGCGCCGTGAAATCCTCGGCCTCGCCGCCGAGGTCTTCGCCGAGCAGGGCTACAACGCCACCACCGTACGCAGGATCGCGGACCAGGCCGGGATGCTCGCGGGCAGCCTCTACTACCACTTCGACTCCAAGGAATCGATGCTGGAGGAGATCCTGCGGACCTTCCTCGACGAGCTCTGGGACGGCTACGACACCGTCCTCGCCGCCGGACTCGGCCCCCGGGAAACCCTGGAGGCACTGGTCACCGAGTCCTTCCGGGAGATCGACCGGCACCGGGCCGCCGTCGCGATCTACCAGAAGGAGTCCCGGCACCTCGCCGCCCAGCAGCGCTTCGCGTTCCTCGCCGAATCGCAGCGCAACTTCGAGAAGGCCTGGCTGAGCACGCTGGAGCGGGGCGTCGCCGCCGAGGCCTTCCGGTCCGACCTCGACATCCGGCTCACCTACCGGTTCGTGCGCGACACCGTCTGGGTCGCCGCGTCCTGGTACCGGCCCGGCGGACAGCACAGCCCGGAGGAGATCGCCCGGCAGTACCTGTCGATGGTGCTGGACGGGATCTCCGTACGTCCCTAGCCCCGTCTGCGGAGGAGTCGTCATGGCCGAGGCCTACATCGTCGAAGCGGTCCGCACGCCCGTCGGACGGCGCGGGGGAGGCCTCAGCGCCGTCCACCCGGCCGACCTCGGCGCGCACGTCCTCAGGGCGCTGGTCGAGCGCTCCGGCGTGGACCCGGCCGCCGTCGAGGACGTCGTCCTCGGCTGCCTGGACACCGTGGGACCCCAGGCCGGGGACATCGCCCGCACCTGCTGGCTGGCGGCCGGACTCCCCGAGGAGGTACCGGGTGTCACCGTCGACCGGCAGTGCGGCTCCTCCCAGCAGGCCGTGCACTTCGCGGCCCAGGCGGTCCTGTCCGGCACCCAGGACCTGGTGGTCGCGGGCGGCGTCCAGAACATGAGCCTGATCCCCATCGCCTTCGCCTCCCGGCGGGCCGCCGAGCCCCTCGGCCTCACCGACGGCCCCTTCGCCGGCAGCGAGGGCTGGCGGGCGCGGTACGGCGACCGGCCCGTCAACCAGTTCCACGGCGCCGAACTGATCGCCGCCAAATGGGGCATCAGCCGCCGCGACCAGGAGGAGTTCGCGCTCCGCTCCCACCAGCGGGCGCTGCGCGCCCTCGACGAGGGCCGCTTCGCACGCGAGACCGTCCCCTACGGCGAGGTCACGGCCGACGAGGGCCCGCGCCGTGACACCTCGCCGGAGAGGATGGCCGCCCTCGCACCGGTCGTCGAGGGCGGCACCATCACCGCCGCCTGCTCCTCCCAGGTCTCCGACGGCGCCGCCGCGATGCTGCTCGCCTCGGAGCGGGCGGTACGCGAACACGGTCTGACCCCGCGGGCCCGCGTCCACCATCTCTCCGCGCGGGGCGAGGACCCGATCCGTATGCTGTCGGCGCCCATCCCGGCCACCGCGTACGCCCTGAAGAAGACCGGCATGTCCCTCGGGGACATCGACCTCGTCGAGATCAACGAGGCCTTCGCCCCGGTCGTCCTCGCCTGGCTGAAGGAGACCGGAGCCGACCCCGGGAAGGTCAACGTCAACGGCGGCGCGATCGCCCTCGGTCACCCGCTCGGCGCCACCGGAGTGAAGCTGATGACGACGCTTCTGCACGAACTGGAGCGCACGGGCGGCCGGTTCGGCCTGCAGACCATGTGCGAGGGCGGCGGCCAGGCGAACGTGACGATCATCGAACGCCTCTGACCGCCTCTGACCGCCTCTGACCGCCTCTGACCGCCTCTGACCGCCGCTCCCGGTCTACCGCGTCCAGAACCTCTACGGGTACGACGGCGCCGACTCGTGCACCTCTGCGGGTGATCACCGGGATTCCCCGGCCTCGGCGCCGCCCAGGATCCCGGCCGGCCGGGCACGGGCCTCACGGACGCTCAGCGTCTCGGTCATCCGCCGAGCGTGTACCGGAGTGTGTACGCACGGTGTGCGCGGAAAGGCCCTGGCGGCCCCGGGGCCCCTGGAGCTCTTGGAACTCCTGGAGCTCTCGAAGTTCCTGGAGAACCGCCCCCGCTTGCGACATCAGCCCCTCGACCAGCTCCGCGCACGACGGCAGATCCTCGATCACCCCCGCGACCTGCCCCGACGCCATCACCCCCAGATCCGTACGCCCGTCCACCATCGCCGCCTTGAGGAGCATCGGCGTGTTCGCGGCGAGCAGCACCTGGCTCCAGGTCAGGTCCCTGCCGTGCCTCATCGCGAGGCCGTCACGGACCATCCCGGGCCAGGAGAGACCGGAGACCCGCCGGAAGACCGCCGCCCGGCGCACCGCCCGGACGAGCGCCCGCGCACGGCCGGCCCGCTCCAGGGAGCCGACGAACTCCGTACGCAGCATGCGGTGCGGCAGTCCGTCGACGGCTCTCGTGACCGTGACGTCCCCGACCGCCGCCGCCAGATACGCCGCCTTCACCGTGTCCGGGACGGTGGAGTCGGAGGTGAGCAGGAAACGCGTCCCCATCGCGATGCCCGCCGCGCCATAGGCCAGCGCCGCGACCAGCCCCCGCCCGTCGTGGAATCCGCCCGCCGCCACCACCGGGATGTCCACGGCGTCCACCACCTGCGGCAGCAGCACCGTCGTCGCCACCTCGCCGGTGTGTCCGCCGCCCTCGCCGCCCTGCACGATCACCGCGTCCGCGCCCCACGCGGCCACCTTCTCCGCGTGCCGGCGCGCCCCGACGGAGGGCACGACGACCACCCCCGCCTCCTTCAGCTCGGCGATCAGCTCCCGGGAGGGCGCGAGGGCGAACGACGCGACCCGCACCCCCTCCTCGACGATGATCCGCACCCGCTCGCCCGCGTCCCCCGCGTCGGCCCGCAGATTCACCCCGAACGGCGCGTCCGTACGGGACTTGACCTCCCGTACCGCGTCCCGCAGGTGGTCGAGGGTCATCGTCGCGGAGGCCAGGACGCCCAGCGCGCCCGCGTTCGCCGTGGCGGAGACCAGCCGGGGCCCCGCGACCCAGCCCATGCCGGTCTGGACGACCGGATGACGGACCCCGACGAGACGGGTGAGCGCGGTCTCCATCAGTGCCCGGCCTCCCCGGCGCGCGGGGCCGGCCCCGCGACCTCGCGCTCCCGGGCACCGCCCGGATCGATCACCGCACGGATCAGCTCCAGCTCCAGCGGGCTCGGTTCGCGGGTGTACGGCACCTCGGCGGGCACGGACAGCTCGAAGCCCGTGGCCTCCCGCACCTCCTCCACGGTGACGCCCGGATGCAGTGAGGCCAGACGCATGGAGTGGTCGGGTGTGGCGAAGTCGAGGACGCCGAGATCGCTCACCACCCGCGGGATGCGGTGGAAGCGGGTGGCGCTCGGGCCCGCGGCGGCGGCCCGGTCGTACCCCACCCCGCACACCAGATCGACCCGCTCGACGAAGACCCGCCGGGAGTGCTTCGGGATCCAGTAACTGGTCGGGTTGTTCAGGGTGTTGACCGGCGCGCCGCGCACGCCGAGCAGTTGGCGGCGCGGCCGGGCCCAGTCCCCGACGCAGGAGATGTTCTGGTTGCCGAAACGGTCGATCTGGCTCGCGCCCATCATCACGTGCCGGCGTCCGCCGGTCACCGCGGTGAGATGCCGGCGGTACGGCAGCCAGCCCTCGGGGGTGCCGTCGAGGCCGACCAGCAGGGCCTCACCGTCGGTCATCAGCAGGTCGGGGGAGAAGGTGCGCCGGGCGAGGCGAGCGCCGATGGACGGGATCGTGCCCATGGGGCTGGCGAGTACCTCGCCGTTGTCCCGCCAGGCCTCGGCACAGGCGATCACGCAGTACTCGGCGCGGGTGACCGCGGGGACAGGGCTCATCGCCGCTCCTTGTGCCAGGTCCGCACGGCGGACTGGTACGTCTCTTCGTCACCGGCGAGGAAACGCTCGGCGAACCGGTCGTACGGTGTGGTGGCGTACAGCTTCTGGAAGGGTTCGTCGCGCGCGTAGTCGGGGGCGCATGAGGTGAAGTGCGCGCCGTTCGGCGTCTCGACGACACCCGTCACGCTCGACCGGTTCAGCAGCAGCGTCTGCGGCGCGGCCTCCTTGCTGAGCGCGGCGGTGCCGAGGTGGTCGACGAGCTGCTCGCAGGAGACGTACGCCGTGTCGGCCGCCTCGCAGAACAGGTCGTCGAAGTACGGGTCCGGGCCGAGGTACTGGCCGTTGCCCGCGCGGTCCGCGCGGTTCATGTGGACCAGGGCCGCGTCCAGGCGGAGGGCGGGCATGGCGACGAACGTCTCCCCGTCCTCGTACGGGGAAGTGACGGTCCGCAGCCCGGGGTTGACCCGCATCACGTCCGAGCCGATTCCCGCGCGCACCGGCAGGAAGGGGAGGCGGTTCGCGGCGGCGCGCAGCCCCCACATGAACATCGCCTCGTCGACCTCCGCCAGCTCGAGGGCGCCGCTCTCGCGCGCCGCGCGGTAGTGCGGTTCGAGGGGGATGGAGTCGAGGGTGGTGAAGGCGGTGACCAGCTTGCGGATGCGTCCGGCGGCGGCGAGCAGGCCGACGTCCGGACCTCCGTACGACACGACGGTGAGATCGGAGATCCCGGTCCGAAGCAGCGCTCTGACCAGGGCCATCGGCTTGCGGCGCGAACCCCAGCCGCCGATGCCCAGCGTCATTCCGCTCTCGAGGCGGGCGACGGCCTCGTCCGCCGACATGGTCTTGTCACTCACTGGCAGGCCTCCTGCTCCCCGTGCTCCCCGTGCCTTCCGTGATCCTCGGGTGTTCCGTACCTCTCGTGCTCCCCGGGTGCGCCGTGTGCCCCGTGCCGTGGGGTTTCCGCGGTCCCCGTGGCGGCCTCCGCGGCCTGTCGGCCGAACGTGCCGCGGACGCGGTCGGCGACTCCGCTGAGGTTCGCCTCGAAGGTGAAGCCCTGTTCGAAGCGGTAGCTGCGGCGTACGTCCACGGGGTCGATGCCGTTGAGAGCGGCCTTGGCGAGCCTGATCAACTCGCCGTCCTTGGCGGCTATCTCGCGTGCCAGCTCCAGGGCGGCGTCCCGGAGCTCCTCGCGCCGTACGACCTTCCACACCGAGCCGTGCGCGTGCAGCTCGGCCGCGGTCGCCGTGCGCGCGGTGTAGTACAGCGCGCGCATCAGGTGCCCCGGGACCAGACGGGCCAGGTGGGTGGCCGCGCCGAGAGCGCCGCGGTCCAGCTCGGGCAGCCCGAAGGTGGCGTCCTCGCTCGCCACGATCGCGTCCGCGTTCCCCACCAGCCCGATTCCGCCACCCAGGCAGAATCCGTGGACCGCCGCGACGACCGGCACCTCGCACTCGTAGACCGCGGCGAAGGCCTCGAAGCAGCCGCGGTTCGCCCCGACGAGCGCGTGGTGGCCCCCGGTCTCCCGGGCCTCCCGCTGCATCTCCTTGATGTCCACGCCCGCGTTGAAACCGCGCCCGCCGGCCGTCAGCACGACACACCGTGTCCCTGGGTCGCGGCCCGCGGCGCGCACGGCGTCGGCGAGGTCGAACCAGCCGCGCACCGGCAGCGCGTTCACCGGCGGGAAGTCGACCGTGACGACGACGATCCCTTTTTCCGGGGACGAGGTGGAGACACCCATGGACGCATCAGCTACCTTCCCACCAAACGTTTGTTAGGCACGCAGTCTCGAAGCTAGCAGCGAATGCATCCGCGCGGGAGGCCCTGTGGACAACGTGGACGGCTCGGACACCGTGGACGACTCGGACGGCTCGGACGGCATGGACGGCTTGGATGTCGGCGGGCGGACCGTCGTCGTCACCGGGGGAACCCGTGGGGTCGGGGCCGGGATCGCGCGGGCCTTCGTCAAGGCGGGCGCGAAGGTGCTGGTGTGTGCCCGCAGACCCCCCGAAGTGCCCGTCGCCGGGACGGAGTTCGTCCCGGTCGACCTGCGCGACCCGACCGCCGTGCACACCTTCTTCGGCGCGCTGCCCCGGCTCGACGTCCTGGTCAACAACGCCGGCGGTGCCCCGTACCGCCCCCTGGCCGAGGCCGGCGCCGACCGGCACGCGCGTGTGATCGAGCTCAACCTCGTCGCGCCGCTGACCGCCTCGCTCGCCGCGTACGCGCACCTCAGGCGGGCCGGGGGATCGATCGTGATGATCGGCAGTGTGAGCGGGACGCGCCCGTCGCCCGGTTCGGCGGCCTACGGGGCGGCCAAGGCGGGCCTGGAGAACCTGGCCCGTTCGATGGCCGTCGAGTGGGCCCCCGACATCAGGGTGAACACCCTCGTCGT
Organism: Streptomyces sp. NPDC005195; assembly: GCF_040608315.1. Taxonomy (NCBI): domain Bacteria; kingdom Bacillati; phylum Actinomycetota; class Actinomycetes; order Kitasatosporales; family Streptomycetaceae; genus Streptomyces; species Streptomyces sp. NPDC005195. The sequence goes on along the minus strand of NZ_JBEXHZ010000015.1, from coordinate 118,012 downwards.
GGGCATGGTCCGCACCGAGCTGTCCCACCTCCACTACGGCGGCGAGCAGGGCGTCGCCGCCGTCTCCCGGACGGTCCCGCTCGGCCGTCTCGCCGACCCGTCCGACGTCGGCGAGGCCGCCGTCTTCCTCGCGTCGGACTCCGCCGCTTACATCACCGGGGCCTCGCTCCTCGTCCACGGGGGAGGGGAGCGGCCCGCCTTCCTCGACGCCGCGACCGTCAACAGGGCCGATCCGACCTACCAGGAGGACTGAGATGAGCGGACCGCTGTTGTGCGGGGAACGGGTCGTGATCGTCACCGGCGCGGGGCGCGGACTCGGCCGGGCGCACGCGCTCGCGTACGCCGCCGAGGGAGCGCGGATCGTCGTGAACGACCTCGGGGTCGGGCTGGACGGCTCGCCGGGTGCGGACGGCCCGGCCGCGCGGGTCGTGGCGGAGATCCGCGCGGCGGGCGGCGAGGCGGTGGCCCACGGAGGCGACATCGCCACCGCCGCGGGCGCCGCGTCCCTGGTGCGCACCGCCCTGGAGACGTACGGACGCCTCGACACCCTCGTCAACAACGCGGGCTTCCTGCGCGACCGGATGCTCGTCAACCTCGACGAGGAGGACTGGGACGCCGTCCTGCGCGTCCACCTCAAGGGCCACTTCCTGCCCCTGAAGCACGCGGCGGCGCACTGGCGGGCGGAGGCGAAGGCGGGGCGGACGCCGCGGGCCCGGGTCGTCAACACGAGCAGCGGGGCCGGGCTGCTGGGCTCGCTCGGGCAGGGCAACTACAGCGCCGCCAAGGCCGGGATCATCGGGCTGACCCTGGTCGCCGCCGCCGAGTTGGGGCGTTACGGCGTCCAGGTCAACGCGATCGCGCCCGCGGCCCGGACCCGGATGACCGAACGCGCCTTCGCCCAGGAGATGGCGGCACCGGACGCCGGCTCCTTCGACGCGATGGCGCCCGAGAACGTGTCGCCGCTGGTCGTGTGGCTCGGGGCGGACGCGAGTGCCGGTGTCACCGGACGCGTCTTCGAGACCGAGGGGGGCCGCATCACCGTCATGGAGGGCTGGCGGCCGGGACCGGGTGCGGACAGCGGAGCCCGCCGAAGCCCCTCCGAGGCCGGTGACACGGCCCTGGAACTCCTGGCGCGCGCGGAGGAACCCGGCGCGGTGTACGGAGCGGGCGGCGCGGCGGGGGAGCCGGCGGGAGGCCGCTGACGGGCCCGTCCCGCCGGGCCGCGCGTTTGCCGGCCCGCACCGTCGTCGGCTCGCACGTTCGCCGGCCTGCGCGTTCACCGGTCTCAACCCCTGGGTGGAGGCCGGAAACCCACCCGTGCTCAACCCGGTGGTTGAGGACGTGCGGCGCCGTGAACGGCAGTCTCGAAGACATGACGACGACCGACTACATCATCTCCGCGGCTCTCATCCTTCTCGTGATCCCGCAGATCCGCGGCACCCGCATGACCCTGCTCCACACACTGGCGCCGCTGGCCGCCGTCGCCGCCGCGGCCGCGTACTACCTCAAGTCCTTCCCGACCGAGGGGCACGACCTCCGCCTCGATGCCGTCACCGTCGCCGCGGGCGCGGCCTTGGGCCTCGCCTGCGGTGCGGCCACCCGGCTCGGCCGGGCGGCCGACGGGGTCGCGATCGCCAGGGCCGGGGCGGCCGCCGCGCTCCTGTGGATCGTCGGCATGGCCGCCCGCGCCGGATTCGAGTTCTGGGCCACCCACGGCGGTGCCGGCGGTATCGCGCGGTTCAGCCGCGACCATCTGATCACCGGGGCCGACGCGTGGACCGCCGCACTGCTTCTGATGGCTCTGGCCCAGGTCGTGTGCCGGCTCGCGGTGGTGCGTGTCAGAGCGCGCCGGGTCGCTACCCCCGCAGCGATACCGGTCGGGGCCTGAGCCCGTCGGCGGCCCCGCCGCGCGCGAGGAGGACGGGCGGTTCGCGCGTGCGGGCGAGCGGTTCGTGGGCGAGGACCGGCTGTCCCCGGCTTCCGGAGGGCGGGCCGAGCCCCGGCCGGGTCTCCCCGCCGGTCCGTCCTGTCCGTTGGTGCGCTCGTCCTGTCGGTCAGCTCTCCCCGCGCGGCACCGTCAGCGCGTGTACCGCCCGTGCGCGGACCTCGGTGTCGTGGTCCTCGGCGAGCGTGCGGAGTTGTGCCATGCCTTCGGTGTGGCCGGCGGCCAGCAGTCCGGCCAGCGCGTCGGCGACCGCCGCGCGCACCGCGGCCTCCGGGTGTGCCGCGTGGCGCAGGACTTCGGGGAGCGCGGCCGGGTCCGCGCGGCGGCCCAGGGCGGCGACGGCGGCCCGCGCGACCACGGGATGCCCGGTCTCGCGGGCGAGTTCGCGCAGCACCTGCCGGCTTCGAGGCGCGCGGGACCGGCCCAGCACGTCGGCCCCGAATGCCTGCCGGAGCGGATCGGTGCCGCGGCACCACAGCACCGCCGCACGGAACGTGTCCTCGTCGCCGCGCAGGCCGAGAGCCGTCGCCGCCTCGGTCCAGTCGTCGTCGGCGGGGTCGGCGCGGCGCAGGGCGCGGGCGGCGAGCTCCGGGGCGGGGGCGGCGATGCCCAGGGATGTCTCCAGGAGGGTGGCGATGGCGGCGTGACCGGTCTGCTGATCGTTGCCGGACACGGGGTGCCCGGCGGGGTCGAGGAGTTGCACCTCGACGGTGATACCGCCGTCCTCCGGGTAGCGGTGCACGGCCGTCGGGTGGCCGGGACCGTAGGTCCGCTCCAAGCCGGCGCGGAGCGTGGCCTCCACGTCGACGGCCAGCCAGCGATGCGCCTCGGCGAGTGCCGCGGACCGCTCCCGCGCTCCCCGCTGCAGGAGCGCGCGGACACAGCCCGGAGAGCCGCGGCGGGCCGCCGCCACGATCGGGGGTTCACCCGTCGGTCCCGGCCGGTCGGGGTCCGCGCCGGCCGTGAGCAGTTCGGTCACCACCGCGGCCCGGCCCTGCTGCACCGCCCAGGTCAGCGCCGTGAATCCGAACCCCTCCACACGGTCGGGACTCGCGCCCGCCGCGAGCAGGGCCCGTACGACCTCCGTGTGGCCGCCGCAGGCAGCCCCGCACAGCGGTGCGTCCGTGCCCTGGCTGAGCCGGTCCGGGTCGGCGCCCGCGGCCAGCAACAGCCGTACGACGTCCGGCCGGTCGCTGACCGCGGCCAGATACAGCGCCGTCTCGCCCTCCGCGTCCACCGACTCCGGGCTCGCACCGGCGCGCAGCAGCCGCACCACCGCGTCCTTGTCACCCTCGTACACAGCGGTGAGGAGACGCGCCGCGGGGTCGTTCGTGCTCATCCTTCGACCCTCGCTCCTGAAGGAGGTGCGAGGCAAAGCCTTTTGGGGTGTTCTGACTCACCCCGCGGATACCGCACGCCCCTCGCGCCGCGGCATCCCCCTACGTGTCGCACTCCAGCACCGTCCCGCACAGCGTGCAGCGCGCCCGCACCCGCCCCCGTACCGGCACCCTGATCCGCTGGTGGCAGGTCGGACAGGGGAAGGAGACGCGCAGCGGGCCGCGGCCGTCCGGGGTGAACGCGTAGGGGACTTCGGAGTGCGGGCCGGGGCCGGGGTGGTCCTGGGCGTGGCGCCGGTCCTTGGCGTAGCGGCGGCGGCCCGCCCAGCCGGCCGCGGTCAGCGGGGGCTGTTGCTCGTCCCCGCGGGCCTTCGCCATGCCCTTCGTGTACGCGGTGTAGGCCTGCGGACTGGTGAACCAGACGGAGGGGTCCTCGCCGAAGACCAGGGCGCGTTTGGCGAGGACGTAGCCGAACTCCTCGGGGGTGAGATAGCCGAGCTTCTGCGAGGAGGCGGCGTCCTCGCGGTAGGCGTCGAGCAGCAGCCAGCCCGCCCCGAGGTACGTCGCGGCGGTGTCCGTGAGGATCTCGTTGTCACGGGTGCCGGTGAAGGAGAGGTCGAGGCGGTGCAGATAGACATGCATCACCTCGTGGGCGAGTGCGGCGCCGATGTCCCTGCGATGGGTGCGGAAGCGGTCGTTGAGTTCGACGAAGTACTCCGGGCCCGCCGTGAGTTCGACGTTCGCCGCATGGGTCATCTCACGGAAGCCGATGATCATCCGGGCGTCCGGCAGACGGTAGTGGCGCACCATCTCGCGGGCCACCCGCTGCGCTCCCAGGTACAGGTCGTCGGTGTCGCCGAAGGCCACGTCGACGGGGGCCACGCTGGTCGCGAAGGTATGGAGGGTGTCGTACGAGAGCCGTCTGTAGAGCGCGGTGATCGAGGCCCGCACCGTGTCCAGGTGCGGGTAGCCGTGCTCGACGGGTCCGCCGTTCGCCACGTCCGCACCCCCTGAAGACGCCGCCGTCCGCACTCCACTCTAAGCCGGGTTCCGCCGCGCGGCCGGACGAGTGCGTGCGCGCGCGGAGGTGCGACGGCGTGCGCCGGGGAGCGGCTGGCCGAAACGCGGTCCTTGCCGGGGCGCTCCGGCGTCCCAATAATGCGCAAAGGATTGGCGGGTGCATGTCATTCCGCTGGCCTGTCGTGCCGCGCGCCGTGCCGTTCACCGCACGGCTCCCGCCGCCTCGGCATGCCGCGGGACGCACGGTTCGTGCCACCGCCACGCCTCGACCCCCCACGAGAGGAAGCACGTTGAAGTCTCCGAAGAAGTTCACGGGCCTCAGAAGACTCCTCGCCCTCGGCGCCGTCGCCCTCGCCGCCGTCTCGCTCCAGCCCGTCTCCGCCCAGGCCGCACCCGCGCCCGTCGTCGGCGGAACCCGCGCCGCGCAGGGCGAGTTCCCCTTCATGGTCCGGCTCTCCATGGGCTGCGGCGGCGCCCTCTACACCCAGCAGATCGTGCTGACCGCCGCGCACTGTGTGAACGGCTCCGGCACCAACACCTCCATCACCGCCACCGCCGGCGTCGTCGACCTGCAGAGCGGCAGCGCCGTCAAGGTCAAGTCGACGAAGGTACTCCAGGCACCCGGCTACAACGGCAAGGGCAAGGACTGGGCCCTCATCAAGCTCGCCACGCCCATCGCGCAGCCCACCCTGAAGATCGCCACCAACACCGCCTACAACAACGGGAACTTCACCGTCGCCGGCTGGGGCGCCACCCGCGAGGGCGGCGCCCAGCAGCGCTACCTCCTCAAGGCCACCGTCCCCTTCGTCAGCGACGCCGCCTGCCAGCAGGCGTACGGCAGCGACCTCGTGCCCGGTGACGAGATCTGCGCCGGGTTCGTCCAGCAGGGCGGGGTCGACACCTGCCAGGGCGACTCCGGCGGACCGATGTTCCGCAAGGACGACTCCGGCGCGTTCGTCCAGGTCGGGATCGTCAGCTGGGGCCAGGGCTGCGCCGAGCCCGGATACCCCGGCGTCTACAGCGAGGTCTCGACCTTCGCGGCTGCCATAGCCAGGGCCGCGTCCACCCTGTAGGGGACCGGTCGCCGTCATGACACGGCGCGGGCGTCCGCGACCCGCTCGCGGGCGTCCGCGCTGCGCTCGCGGACGCCCGCCCCCGCAGGGTCTAGCCCCGGCCCCGCGAACCAGGGACAGCATCGTGCGCCCCGATCGAAGCCGGGCCGCGCAGAATCGGCGGCACCGGCCCGGCGGATCCCCCGCCCGACTCCTCGAACTCCAGGACCCACACCTCGTTGGCTCCCTCGCGCAGCACCGGCCCGGGTACGTACAGCGACCGCTGCGGGCCCGCCGACCAGTAGCGGCCGAGATTGAACCCGTTGATCCACACGAATCCCCGTGTCCAGCCCGGTAGATCGAGAAAGGCGTCCCCGGCGCCGCGCACCTCCACCGTGCCGCGGTACAGACCCCGGGCACCCTCCCCGGGCAGCCCCGCGAAGGGCACCCCGCCCACGCCGTCGTCGAACGCGTCGAGGCGCAGTCCCCGAGCCCGCACCCCGTGCAGGTACTGCCGCTCGTGCAGTACACCCCCGGTGATGCCCTTCGGCTCGCCCGAACGCGGCCCGTAGTTGACCCTGCCCAGCGACTCCACCCACATCTCCACCCGCGCGTCCCCCGCGACGGGCTCCTTGAGCCGGGAGTCGTCCTCGGTCAGCACCCCGGCCGCCGCTCCGTCGACGTACACCACCGCCAGATCCCGCAGCCCGCGCAGCAGCAGCGGGTACGGCCCCCGAGGCCCCGGCACGGTCAGCTCGTACCTGACCAGGCCCCGGTCCACGTCCATATCCTCGAAGGTCGGAGGCGCGGCGTACTCGGCCTCCGGACCACCCAGTGCCTCCAGCACGGCATCCGGCGGAGCCCACTCCCGCAGATCCACGACCGCGGACGCGCCCAGCGGCGCCGGGGCCGGCGGCACCTCCGGCAGCGGCCCCTCCGCGTATCCGGCCAGGATCTCCCGGAAGCGCCAGAACTTCTCCGTGGGACGTCCGAGTTCGTCGACGGGCGCGTCGTAGTCGTACGAGGTGACATCCGGCTCCAACGGGCCCTCGTGGAGCGCGCCGCCGCCCCGGTTCGCACCCGCCCAGCCCGCGAAGTTCGTTCCCCCGTGCGCCATGTACAGATTGACCGACGCCCCGCACTCCAGGATCTCGCGCAGCGCGTCCGCCGCGTCCCCCGGATCCCGTACGACGTGCTCACCGCCCCAGTGGTCGAACCAGCCGCACCAGAACTCCATGCACATCAGCGGGCCTTCGGACCGGTGCCGGCGCAGCACCTCGAACGCCTCACGCGCGCGGGAGCCGAAATTGACCGTCGCGAGGACCCCGGGAACCGAGCCGCCACTGAGCATGTGGTCCTCGGGACCGTCCGAGGTGAACAGCGGGACGCTCACCCCCTCGGCACGCAGCACGTCGGCCAGACGCCGCAGATACACCTGGTCGGATCCGTAACTGCCGTACTCGTTCTCGACCTGCACCATCAGCACGGGACCGCCCCGGTCGATCTGCCGGGGCACGATCTCGTGCATCAGATGGTGGAACCAGCGCTCCACGTCCCGCAGGTACTCCTCGTCCCTGGTGCGCGGCCGTCCCGTCAGCCAGTGCGGCAGCCCGCCGTTCTCCCACTCCGCGCAGATGTAGGGGCCGGGCCGCACGATCGCCCACAGACCCGCCTCCCGCGCCGCGTCCAGGAACCGGCCCAGCGCCCGCACATCACGGAACACACCCGGCCGCGGCTCGTGCAGATTCCACGGGACGTACGTCTCCACACAGTTGAGCCCCATCGCCCGCAGCATCCCGAGCCGGTGCCCCCACTGCTCCTCACGCACCCGGAAGTAGTGCAGGGCGCCGGACAGCAGCCGCACCGGCCGTCCGTCCAGCAGAAAATCCGTGTCCCCCACCGTGAACTCGCTCATGGGCCCACCCTCACCCCCTGGCGGCGACCACGTCCATGGACAAAGATCACCTCTGGTTGGACCGAACGCGCACCGAAGCCGGAACGGACGCGGACCCAAGCTGGACCGGCTGCTGACCGAAGCCGGAACTAATGCGGACCGAATGCGGACCGAATGCGGACCAATGTGCACCGAATACGGGCCGAATGCGCACCGAAATCGCACCGACGAAGAACACACCGGCCGCACCGGCGGGAGGACAGCGGATGCACCACACCTGGATGCGGTACCTCACCCCCGCCCCCGTCCACCACCGGCTCGGCCTCACCTGCCTCGGAGTCGGCCTCCAGCACGGCGAACTGCCCCCCGTCGGGCCGCGCACCCTCGACCACCACGTCGCCGTCGTCGTCAGCGCGGGCGGCGGCTGGCTCCAGGACCCCCACGGACACCGCCACACCGTCACCGCCCCCGCCCTGCTCTGGCTCACCCCCGGCATACCCCACCACTACGGACCCGCCCCCAGCTGGGACGAGTGCTTCGTCGATTTCACCGGCCCCGCGACCACCGCCTACACCGAACTCGGCTACATCGAACCGGACCGCCCCGTCGTCCCCCTCTCCGACACGACCGCGGCCCGCGCCACCGTCGCCCGCATCGCCCGCGCCGCCCGCAACGGCAACCCGCTCCTGGAGGTCGAGACCGGCGCCGCCGTCCACGAACTCCTCGTCGCGCTGCGCCGCGCCCGCGCCGACCTCACCCCCGACGGCGACCCCGTACTGCACGCCCTCGCCCGGGACGCCTTCCAGCCGCTGACCGTCGCCGAACACGCGGCCCGGCACGGCATGACCCCCGCCGAACTGCGCGGCGCCGTCCGCCGCGCCGCCGGCCGGAGCCCCAAGGACTACCTCCTCGCCATCCGCCTCGGCCGCGCCAAGGAACTCCTCGCCACCACCGAACTCCCCGTCGCCGCCGTGGCCAGACGCGTCGGCTACCACGACCCCGCCTACTTCTCCCGCCTGTTCACCCGCCGAGTCGGCACGGCCCCCGCCCGCTTCCGCGCACAACAGGGCCGCACCCCGCCCGGCACCCGCGACGACCACACCCCCGACCCCCACGATCCGCCCACGACCCAGCGCCCGCACGCCACGTAGGCTGGGCGACCATGACCACCAGCAACACCGGCGACGCGACCGACCCCACCGGCAACGCGACCGACGACAGCGGCACCCCGGCCGGCGACACCCGCAACGCGACCGACACCCCCGGCCCGGAGGCCGACGCGGCGGTGCGCGCCGAACTCGCCCGGCTGCGCGACAGCATCGACAACATCGACGCCGCCGTCGTCCACATGCTCGCCGAGCGCTTCAAATGCACCCAGCAGGTCGGCCACCTCAAAGCCGCCCACCAACTGCCGCCCGCCGACCCCTCCCGCGAGGCCCAGCAGATCGCCAGGCTGCGCCGGCTCGCGGAGAACGCCAAGCTGGATCCGGCCTTCGCGGAAAAGCTGCTGAACTTCATCATCGCCGAGGTCATCCGCCACCACGAGAGCATCGCGGACGGCACGGGACAGGCCACCGGGGCCACGGGGGAGTGACACCGGGTGCCCCCGGCGGGCATCCCGCGCGAAGCACACACCCACCATCGCCACCGGGCCCCGGAACAGGAACCGCGCACCGCGGCCGACGCCGCCGACCCCACACCGGAACAGGGCCGCACCCCCCGGTCGGACCGGACATAAGCCGCATGACGGGCCGCCCCTGTGCCCCGCCCGACCCATCAGGCAGCATGTCCCCATGTCCGTACTGACGCGCGACGAAGCGCAGACCCGTGCCAAGCTCCTCGACGTCCACCACTACGGGATCGAACTCGACCTGACCCGCGGGGACGAGACCTTCGACTCCCGGACCGTCATCCGGTTCACCGCCCGCGCCGACGCGGACACCTTCGTCGAGCTGAAGCCCGCCGAGCTGCGCTCCGTCACCCTCGACGGGCAACCCCTCGACCCCGAAACCCTCGACGGGAACAGGCTGCCCCTCAAAGGCCTGACCGAGGGCGAACACGAGCTGCGCCTCGACACCCTCATGCACTACTCCCGCACCGGCGAGGGCATGCACCGCTTCACCGACCCCACCGACGGTGAGACCTACCTCTACACCCAGCTGTTCATGGAAGACGTCCAGCGCGTCTTCGCCGCCTTCGACCAACCCGACCTGAAGGCCGTCTTCGACCTCGCCGTCACCGCGCCCGACGGCTGGACCGTCCTCGCCAACGGCATCACCGACCACCTGGGAGAGGGCCGCTGGAAGGCCGCCCCCACCCCACCGATCTCCACCTACCTCGTCGCCGTCGCCGCGGGCCCCTGGCACTCCGTCCGCACCGAGCACCGCGGCCTCCCCTTCGGCATCCACTGCCGCCGCTCGCTCGCCCCCCACCTGGACACCGACGCCGACGAGATCCTCGACATCACCCGCGCCTGCTTCGACCGCTACCACGAGAAGTTCGACGAGCCCTACCCCTTCGACTCCTACGACCAGGCGTTCGTCCCCGAATTCAACGCCGGAGCCATGGAGAACCCCGGCCTCGTCACCTTCCGCGACGAGTTCGTCTACCGTTCCGCCGTCACCGACACCGAACGCCAGACCCGCGCCATGGTCATCGCCCACGAAATGGCCCACATGTGGTTCGGCGACCTCGTCACCCTGCGCTGGTGGGACGACATCTGGCTCAACGAGTCCTTCGCCGAGTACATGGGCTACCAGACCCTCACCGAAGCCACCCGCTTCACCGACACCTGGACCGACTTCGGCGTCACCCGCAAACCCTGGGGCTACGACGCCGACCAGCGCCCCTCCACCCACCCCGTCGCCCCCGACCCGGACGCCGTCCCCGACACGGCCTCCGCCATGCTCAACTTCGACGGCATCTCCTACGCCAAGGGCGCCTCCGCCCTGCGCCAACTCGTCACCTGGCTCGGCGAGAAGGACTTCCTGGCCGGCATCAACACCCACTTCACCCGCCACAAGTTCGCCAACGCCACCCTCGCCGACTTCATCGACTCCCTCGCCGCCGCCACCGAACGCGACGTCCACGCCTGGGCCGCCTCCTGGCTGCGCACCACCGGCGTCGACACCCTCCGCCCCGCGCTCACCGAGACCCAGGGCTCCTGGCACCTCACCGTCGAACACCACGGCAGCCGCCCGCACCGCATCGCCGTCGGCGCCTACGACACCGTCCCGGGCGAGGACCGGCGACTCGTCCCACGGGACCGCTTCGAGACCGACGTACCCCAGACCGCCCCCGTCGACCTCGGCCCCGGCCGCCGCCCCGACCTGCTCCTCCTCAACGACGGCGACCTCACCTACGCCAAGATCCGCTTCGACACCGACTCCTTCAAGACCGTCAACGCCGCCCTGTCCGGCCTCCCCGAACCCCTCACCCGCGCCGTCGTCTGGAACGCCCTGCGCGACGCCGTCCGCGACGGCGAACTGCCCGCCATGGCCTACGTGGACGCCGCCCGCACCCACCTCCCGCACGAGACCGACCTCGCCCTCGTCCAGGGCGTCCTGACGTTCGCCGCCACCCAGGTCGCCGACCGCCTGCTCCCCGCCGAGGACCGCCCGACCGCCATCGCCACCCTCACCGACCTCTGCCGCGACCTCCTGCGCCGCACCGAGGACGGCGACAACCCGGACCTGCGCCTCACCGCCGTACGCCACTACATCGCCGTCGCCGCGCACCCCGACACCATCAGCGCCTGGTTCTCCGAGGGCACCGTCCCCGGCGGCCCGGAACTCGACCCCGAACTGCGCTGGCGCGTCCTCGGCCGCCTCGCCGTCCTCGGCGCCATCGACGACGCCGTCATCGAGGCCGAACTCGTCCAGGACCCCAGCGCCACCGGCCAGGAAGGCGCCGCCCGCTGCCGCGCCGCGCTGCCCGACCCCGAGGCCAAACGACGCGCCTGGGAGGAGATGTTCGCCTCCGACCACCTCTCCAACTACCTGTTCACCGCGACCGCCCAGGGCTTCTGGCAGCCCGAACAGGCCGACCTCGTACGGGAGTACGTCGAGCGCTACTGGCCCGACGCCGTGGCTCTCGCCGCCCGCCGCGGCCCCGCCATCGCCGACGCCGCAGGCCGCTACGCCTTCCCCGCCCACGCCGTCACACCCGAGACCCTCACCCTCGGCGAGACCTGCCTGCGCGACGCCGACCCCATCCCCGCGCTGCGCCGCAAGCTCGTCGACCAACTCGACGACCTGGCAAGGGCACTGAAGGTACGGGAGACAGGCCGGAACTAGATCCATCGGGGCCCGGATCCACCGGCCTGGGATGCACCGGGCCCGGATCCACCAGGTCCGGATCCACCGGGTCCGCAGTCAGCGGGCCCGGATTCAGCCTGGCCTCATCCCGCCTGGCCTCATCCGGCAGGGAAGGACCCGCTTCTCCTCCCCGACCACACGGCAGGGCGATCGTTCCTCCCGGACACAGCGGGAGCGATCGCCCTGACCTCGCCGACCGCCCAGCCCAGCCCCGCGCCGCCAGGGCACGCCCCGCACTCCCCGGCGCGTGCGCCCGGCGGCCGCCTCGCCCCCGCGTGCACCGGCACCGGCCCAACACTCACGGCACGCCCCCGCACGACCGGCCCCTGCGCGGAGGGCCTCCGTACGACCTGCTCCTGAGCGACACGCCCCCGTACGACCTGCCCCCGCGCGGAGCGCCCCGCACCTCACCCGGCCCCCACACCTCACCCGTCACCCCCGCCTCTCCACTCACCTTTCCTCTCCACAGCAGTACCCCCATTCGGGTCAGATCGTTGTGCTCTGTGGGCGCGCCGCCTCCATCCCGTACAGGCTTGGAACCCCCTGCCGCGCGCCCACCGGAGGACACCCATGAGCACGCCGCCCCTCGCCTCAGGTCCCGAAGGCCCCGGCGCACTGCGGCCACTGCTCGACACCGTGCTCGACGCACTGCGCACCGGCAGCACCGCACGCGGCGGACCCCTGCCCGCCGGAGGACCCGAGAACGTGGCCCGACGCCTACGGGACGCGGCCGGCGACATCCTGCCCCGGCACGGAACCGACGACGCCCTGCGCACCCTCGTCCACGCCCTCGCCGAAGGCTCCGCAGACCCCGCCGACCCCCTGTGCGCCGCCCACCTGCACTGCCCGCCCCTCGCCGTCGCCACCGCCGCCGACCTCGCCGCCTCCGCCCTCAACCCGTCCCTGGACTCCTGGGACCAGGCACCGGCCGCCTCGGAACTCGAATCCCTCGTGACCACCGCCCTCGCCGCCCAGATCTACGGAACGGCGAACGAGCCGCACACCGCCACCGCCCTCGTCACCACCGGCGGCACCGAATCCAACCAACTCGCCGTACTCCTCGCCCGAGAAGCACACAACGGCGTCCAACTCGTCCACGGCGCCAACGCCCACCACTCACTGCCCCGCGCCGCCTGGCTGCTCGGCCTGCCCGACCCCGTCGTCATCCCCGCCCCCGCCGGCACCATGGACCCCGTAGCCCTCGACGAAGCCCTCACCACGCTCCGAGGCCCCCGCGGCTCCCTCCTCGTCGCCGCCACCGCCGGCACCACCGACGCCGGACTCATCGACCCCCTGCCCGACCTCGCCGACGTCTGCGCCACCCACGGCGCCCGCCTCCACATCGACGCCGCCTACGGCGGAGGCCTCCTCTTCAGCGACCACCGCAGAGCAGCACTCGACGGACTCGACCGCGCCCACACCGTCACCCTCGACCTGCACAAACTCGGCTGGCAGCCCATCGCCGCCGGCCTCCTCGCCGTACGGGACCCCCACGACCTCACCGCACTGCGACACCAGGCCGACTACCTCAACGCCGACGACGACACCGAAGCCGGACTCCCCGACCTCCTCGGCCGCTCCCTGCGCACCACCCGGCGCCCCGACATCCTCAAGATCGCCGTCACCCTCAAAACCCTCGGCCGCACCGGCCTCGGCGCACTCGTCGACCACGTCTGCGCCCGAGCCACCGACCTCGCCGACCTCATCGCCTCCCGCCCCGGCCTGGAACTCCACGCCCCACCCACCCTCAGCACCGTCCTGTTCCGGCCCGCCGGAGCCTCCGACGAAGCCGTCGCCGCCGTACGCCGCACCCTCCTCCACGACGGCCGCGCCGTCCTCGGCCGCGCCCGGCTCGACGACCGCCTCTGGCTCAAAGCCACCCTCCTCAACCCCCACACCCGGCCCGACGACCTGGCCGCGCTCCTGAAACTGGTGGAAGGACACACCCCCCGATGAGCCCGACGCCCCTCCCCCCACGCCACGAACCCGAAGCACCCCGCGACCTCGTGGGCATCGGCATCGGCCCCTTCAACCTCTCCCTCGCCGCCCTCGCCCAGCCCCTCCCCGAACTCGACACCGTCTTCTACGAACAGCGCCCCGGCTTCGACTGGCACCCCGGCCTCCTCATCGACGGCGCCACCCTCCAGGTCCCCTTCCTCGCCGACCTCGTCACCCTCGCCGACCCCGCGAGCCCCTGGTCCTTCCTCAACCACCTCAAGGACCGCGACCGCCTCTTCCCCTTCTACTTCGCCGAGCGCTTCCACATCCAGCGCGCCGAATACGACGCCTACTGCCGCTGGGTTGCCGACCGCCTCCCCGGACTCCACTTCGGCCACCAGGTCGACGCCGTCCGCTGGAACCCCGAACACGCCCTCTTCGAAGTCGACTTCACCCAACTCGACCACGACGCGGAAGCCGAAGCCCTCGGCCGCACCCACACCCGCAACATCGTCCTCGGCGTCGGCACCGCCCCCCACATCCCCGACGCCCTCAAACCCCTCGTGGAAGCCCCCGGCGTCCCTGTCATCCACGCCGCCGACTACCTCGCCCACCGCGACCGCTTCCTCACCGCCGAACACATCACCGTCATCGGCGCCGGACAGTCCGGAGCCGAAGTCTTCCTCGACCTCCTCAGAAACCGCCCCGCCGGACGAGAGAAGATCCACTGGCTCGCCCGCACCGAGGCCTTCGCCCCCATGGAGTACTCCAAACTCGGCCTCGAACACTTCACCCCCGACTACACCCGCTACTTCCACGCCCTCACCGAACCCGTACGCGACCGCCTCGTCGCCGCCCAATGGCAACTCCACAAAGGCATCGACGCCGACACCATCGCCGCCATCCACGACGAGCTCTACCGCCGCACCCTGCACGGCGACTGGCCCGACGCCGTCCTCACCCCCGCCGTCACCGTCCGCACCGCCGGACGCGTCGCCACCACCAAAGTCGAACTCCACCTCGAACACGGTCAACAGGGCACCCGCACCCGCCTCACCACCGACGCCGTCGTCCTCGCCACCGGCTACCGCGAACGCCCCCTCGACCGCATCCTCGCCGGACTCGACCCCTACCTACGCCGCGACAGCTCCGAACGCCCCCGCATCGACGACCAGTTCCGCCTCCACCTCGACCCCTCCGTCACCGGCCACGTCTACGTCCAGAACGCCGAACTCCACACCCACGGCGTCGGCGCCCCCGACCTCGGCCTCGCCGCCTGGCGGAGCGCCACCATCCTCAACTCCCTCACCGGCAAAGACCCCTACCCACTCCCACGACGAACGGCCTACACCACCTTCGGACTCGAACCCCACCCACAGATCCCGCCCACACGACAGACCCCGACCCTCACCCCCCTCGTCGACGGACGATAGAACCGACCACCCCCAGCCCCGCGGGCCACCCCCACACGGGCCCGCACGCCAAACGGCGCCGGCCCCCCCCAAAAAAAGAGGGAAAACCGACGCCGTTCACGCCCCGCACGGTCCTAGAAGACCGGCGTGCCCTCCCGCGTGAGCCTCCAGTCCACCGACGCGAACTCCTTCGGATCGAGACTGCCCTTCGCCGTCACCCACTCGGCGATCCGCGTACGAATCTCCGTCGACTCCGACCACACCTCCTTGGCCGACGCCACGAACGGGAACGCACCCCCACCGTTCGCCCGGTAGTTGTTCACCGCGAACACGAACTGCTGCGCGTCATCCAGCGCCACACCGCCGAACGTCAGATTCCTGATCCGCGAACCCTCCGCCTGCGAGATGTCGATGTCGTACCGCAACCCCGACACATAGTCGTAGTTGTAGTCCGGACGATCGTTCGCGTTCGTCAGCTTCTCCACGTCCACCACCGCACCCACCGCGGTCCGCACGAAATAGTTCGCCGAGTACTCCAGATACGCCCGCACCTGCGCACCCGTCAGCACCTTCGCCACCAACGTGTTGTCATACACGTACAGACTCGACAGATCCCGGATCGTCACCTTCCCCGCCGGAATCTCCGACGTCCGCGAGAACGGCGACGCCTGCGCGATCACCGGCAACGACGCGTACTCCGTCCCCACCAGAGCCGCCCTGACCACGTCCTCCTGCACCTTCGTGATCAGATCGATGATCGGGGCGTCCTTGTACCGCGCCTCGACCGTCGTCAACGTCTCCGTGGCCGTACCGACCACCTGATTGACGTACTCCACCACCAACGCGTGCTCATCCCTCAGCAACCGAGTGATCCTCGGATCGTCAGCCACCGAGTTCGAATTGCGGACCGACGCCGCCACCGACTCGACCTGCCACCGCCCCTTCTCGAAAACCAACTCGAAGTCGAACACCGACAACCGCTCCGCGAACGCCAACGGCTCCGAAAGAACCACCGTCCGACCCGTCTTCGCGTTGGTCACCCTCAACTCCGGGATCTCCGCATGCGCGTGCCCCACCAGAATCGCGTCGATCCCCGGCACCTGCTGCGCCACCAACGCCGCCGAGTTCTCGACATACGGCAGCTGGTCACCGTACGACGACGTACCCGACGCACCCGAGTGCGCCGACACCACCACCACGTCCGCGCCCATGGAACGCAGCTTCGGCACCCACTTCGCCGCCTGCTCCTCAAGACCCGGGAACACCAACTTGCCCTGCACGTAAGCCTTGTCCCAGATCGCGATACCCGGGTTCGTCAGACCCAGCACCGCCACCTTCACCGCCGGCGCACCCGGAACCCGGAACGTCTTCATCAGATACGGAGGGAACGCCGGCTTCAGCGTCTTCGCGTCCAGCGCGTTCGCACCCAGCAGCGGGAAATCGCACTGCGACTCGAACTTCCGCAGCGTCTCGATCCCGTAGTTGAACTCGTGATTCCCCAGCGCCACCGCGTCATACCCGATCGCGTTCATCGCCTGCGCCATCGGATGCACCGGACCGTGCTTGGCCGTGATCGGATCCACCTTCGCGAAGTAGTACGTCAGCGGAGTGCCCTGGATCGTGTCACCCGCGTCCAGGAGCAGGGTGTTGCAACGCCCCTTCTCCTTGCGGACCGCGTTCACCAGCGTCGAGATCCGCGACAGACCCTGCGCGTTGCCCGCGCTGTCCTTGTACTCCGCGTTCTTGAAGTAGTCCCAGTTGAAGACATGCCCGTGCAGGTCCGTCGTGCCCATCACCGTCAGGGAATACCGCTTCACAGGCTTCTTCCTACCCCCCGCCACCGACGACGTCGCGGCCTGCGCGGACGGAGCCGCGACCGCACCCGCGAACGCCACCCCCGCACCCGTCACAGCGGACTTCTCCAGGAACTTCCGGCGGTTCAAAGACATGTCACAGACTCCTCGGGAATCGGTCAACGACGCGCGTAGATTCTGACCTACACATGACACTCCCGAACAGGGCCCGAAGGTTTCCATCTGATGACCAGCCACCTCCACCAACCCCCCGCACGATGACAGAGTGGAACACATGACCCCCACCACAGAAGACCCCCAACCCTCCCTCCCCTACGGCACCCCCGAAGCACCCCGCATCGCCGTCCGCGGCGAAGCCCACCTCGAAGTCGACCCCGAAATCGCCCGCATCGGCATCACCGTCGCCGCCCGCGGCACCGACCGCCGAGAAGCCCTCACCGACCTCACCCGCCGCAACACCACCGCCCTCGACCTCATCAAGTCCTACGGCGAAGCCGTCGAACACATCGAGACCGGCACCTACTCCATCAGCCCCGAACTCACCAAACACGGCCGCGGCGAACGCATCCGCGCCTACCACGGCCGCGTCCACATCACCGCCCAACTCACCGACTTCACCGCACTCGGCGAACTCACCACCCGACTGGCCGACCTCGACCTCACCCGCATCGACGGCCCCTGGTGGGACCTCCGCCCCGACTCACCCTCCCACCGCCAAGCCCGCCAACAAGCCGTCCGCGAAGCCGTCCAACGCGCCCGCGAATACGCCGAAGCCCTCGGCACCACCCTCGCCGCCCTCGTCGAACTCGCCGACATCGGCGCCGAGAACACCCCGCCCCACCCCGCCACCCCCGGCCGCGCCATGCGCTCCATGTCCTTCGCCGGAGCCACCCCCGAAGAAGCCCCGGCCCTCGACCTCGAACCCCAACGCCAACACATCCACGCCCAGGTCAACGCCCGATTCACGATGACCCCACCCCAGCTGTAACCACCGAAACCGTCACACTCGGTGACCGAACGATCCCCCGCGCGGACCGTCCGGCGGCCGATCCGCACAGCACCACGGGGCCTCGACGCACACACCCAGCCCCTAATACGCTCATAGGAGCGCCCACACGCACAATTCAACAGTTGTCAATAACCCTTCACGCAAAGGTTGTTGAGTAGTCATGCGCGGCCAATTCTCTACCCACGGGTAAGGCCTAGGCTCACACCATGCGCCGAGCAAAAATCGTCTGCACTCTGGGCCCCGCCACCGACTCCTACGACCAGATCAAAGCCCTGGTCGACGCCGGAATGGACGTAGCCCGCTTCAACCTCAGCCACGGCACCTACGCCGAACACGAGGACCGCTACCAGCGCGTACGCAAGGCCGCCGACGAAACCGGCCGCAGCATCGGACTCCTCGCCGACCTTCAAGGCCCGAAGATCCGACTCGGACGCTTCACCGAAGGCCCCGTACTCCTTGAACGCGGAGACACCTTCACCATCACCGTCGAAGAAGGCGCCGAAGGCGACCGCCTCACCTGCGGCACCACCTACCCAGGACTCGCCACCGACGTCACCCCCGGTGAGCGCATCCTCGTCGACGACGGCAAAGTCTGCCTCGAAGTCACCACCGTCGACGGCCCCCGCGTCCACACCACCGTCATCGAAGGCGGCATGGTCTCCGACCACAAGGGCCTCAACCTCCCCGGCGTCGCCGTCTCCGTCCCCGCCCTCTCCGACAAGGACGAAGCAGACCTCCGCTGGGCCCTGCGCATGGGCTTCGACGTCATCGCCCTCTCCTTCGTCCGCACCGGCGAAGACATCCACGACGTCCACCGCATCATGGACGAGGAAGGCCGCCGCCTCCCCGTCATCGCCAAGGTCGAGAAGCCCCAGGCCGTCGAGAACATCGACGGCATCGTGGCCGCCTTCGACGGCATCATGGTCGCCCGCGGCGACCTCGGCGTCGAAATGCCCCTCGAACAAGTCCCCATCGTCCAAAAGCGCGCCATCAAACTCGCCAGGCGCAACGCCAAACCGGTCATCGTCGCCACCCAGATGCTCGACTCGATGATCGACCACTCCCGCCCCACCCGCGCCGAAGCCTCCGACGTCGCCAACGCCGTCATCGACGGCACCGACGCCGTCATGCTCTCCGGCGAGACCAGCGTCGGCAAATACCCCATCGCCACCGTCCGCACCATGGCCCGCATCGTCACCGCCGCCGAAGAGGACCTCCTCGCCACCGGCCTGCCACCCCTCACCGAACGCAACAAACCCCGCACCCAGGGCGGCGCCGTCGCCCGCGCCGCAGCCGAGATGGGCGACTTCCTCGGCGCCAGGTTCCTCGTCGCCTTCACCCAGTCCGGCGACACCGTCCGCCGCCTCTCCCGCTACCGCTCCCCGATCCCGCTGCTCGCCTTCACCTCCGACCCGGCGACCCGCTCCCAGCTCAGCCTGACCTGGGGCGTGGAGACCTTCCTCGGCCCGCACGTCGGCTCCACGGACGCGATGGTCGACCAGGTGGACGAACTGCTGCTGAAGTACGGCCGCTGCAAGAAGGGCGACGTCGTGGTCATCACGGCCGGCTCCCCGCCCGGCGTCTCCGGCACGACGAACCTCGTCCGCGTCCACCACGTCGGAGAGGACGACAGCCCCAAGTAGAGCAATTTCGTCAGTACTTGGGGCCGACGTGAGCGTCCATGAGGGCGACGGAGGCCTTCTGCGCGACGGAGATATTGTACGGGTTTCCGCCGCGGGTGCAGTGTGTCCACCGGATGCCGAGCGCGTCGAGGGTGTCGGTGTAGAGCCGCCGGATGTCGTCGGACACGTTGGTGAAGAAGTACCGGGGATATTCGTAGCGCTTGCGTTCACCGCCGACCATGCGGGTCGTCCAGTTCGTGATCCGGCAGCCGTCGGAGTGGATGAGACCCCGGACGAATTCCCACGGGTGGGCGCCGACGATCTCCTGCTGCCAGGGTTCGAGGACGATGGGACGCTCGTGTTTCCTGCCGGGGCCGTGTTGCGGAAACAGGCAGAGCAGGTGCTTGGAGTAGACCTTCACATTGCGGCAGCCGGACTTCCGGACGCGGCAGACGGAGTTGTCCGGGAAGACCACTCGCATGGCTCGTTCGCAGTCGTCCATGAGGCCGGGCCAGGATTCGGCGCAGGTGACCATGAGGTTGGGAACACGGTGCTCGGAATACTGACTGATGTGGCCGTCGCCGAGGTACAGGCCGAGCAGGTAGCTGTAGGCGGGCTCGTCCAACTCCCGGTTGTCGCAGCGAGGACACTTCGGATCGTGCTTCCCGGGGCATTCGCCGCGTTTCGCGCGGTCCAGATGCTTCCAGTAGCTGACTGTCCCCAGTGGGAGTTTGAACCGCCGCGCCACGTCCGCGTTCTTCACCCCATCGCGCAACAGCGTCAGGGCCTGCTGTCGAACCTCAGTTCCGTGGTAAATCACGTGACCACTCTGCGTCACTGATCGTAACGACACGCAGCAAAAAGCGGATGTTCACGAGAATGGGAACATCCGCTTTCGAGGCGCAATCTTGGAAACGAAGGAAAAGTGCCCCAGGTGGGATTCGAACCCACACTGTCCGCTGTTTGAGAGCGGCCTCTCTAACCGGTTGGAGTACTGGGGCCTTCGAAAGGAAGGGCGACGCCCACCCCTCGGGTCACCACCTTACCGCAGCTAGGTAGGCTCTTGGGAGCAGTACCCGCCCCTGAACGAGGAGCCCCCGTGACCTCCCCCGAGTCGCCCCAGCCCGTAGACGCGCCCGACGACGACAAGTCGCACGTGCCTCCGCTGACGACCCGTGTCGTCATCGCCGAGGACGAGGCGTTGATCCGTCTCGATCTGAAAGAGATGCTCGAGGAAGAGGGCTATTCGGTCGTGGGTGAGGCGGGGGACGGTGTGCAGGCCGTCGAGCTGGCCCGTGAGCACAAGCCCGACCTGGTGATCCTCGACGTGAAGATGCCGAAGCTGGACGGGATCTCGGCGGCGGAGAAGATCGCGGAGGAGGGCATCGCCCCGGTTCTGATGCTGACGGCGTTCTCGCAGCGCGATCTGGTGGAGCGGGCGCGGGACGCGGGTGCGATGGCGTACCTGGTGAAGCCGTTCAGCAAGAGTGACGTGGTGCCGGCGATCGAGATGGCCGTGTCGCGGTTCGCGGAGCTGAAGCAGCTGGAGCAGGAGGTCGCGGACCTGAGTCTGCGGCTGGAGACGCGGAAGCTGGTGGACCGGGCGAAGTCGGTGCTGCAGACGGAGTACGGCCTGACGGAGCCGGCGGCTTTCCGGTGGATCCAGAAGACGTCGATGGACCGGCGGATGTCGATGCAGCAGGTGGCGGAGGCGGTCATCGCGGACGCCGCGGAGAAGAAGTCGTCGAAGGGTTAGTGCCGTCGCGTGTGAGCGCGCGAAGAGGCCCGCGTCCCCACGAGGGGCGCGGGCCTCTTCGGCTGTGGGCGGGGTTCTAGTCCTCGCCGAGGTAGGCCTTGCGTACGGACTCGTCGTGCAGGAGGTCCTGTCCGGTTCCGGAGAGCACGATGTTGCCGACTTCCATGACGTGTCCCTGGTCGGCGAGGGAGAGCGCCGCCTGGGCGTTCTGTTCGACGAGGAGGATGGTCGTGCCGTCGGACTTGAGTTCGGCGATGGTGGCCATGATCTTCTGCATCATGATCGGTGAGAGGCCCATGGAGGGTTCGTCGAGCATGAGCAGTTTGGGCTGGGACATGAGGGCGCGGCCCATGGCGAGCATCTGCTGTTCGCCGCCGGAGAGGGTTCCGGCGGCCTGCTTGCGGCGTTCCCCGAGGATGGGGAAGAGGTCGTAGGCGCGCTGGATGTCCTTCTCGATGCCTGCCTTGTCGGTGCGGAGGAAGGCTCCGAGCTGGAGGTTCTCGGTGATCGTCAGCCGGGGGAAGATGTGGCGTCCCTCGGGGGAGTGGGCGAGGCCCAGGGAGACGATCTTGTGGGCGGGGACGCCGTCGAGGGGTTGGCCGTCGAAGGTGATGCGGCCGGCGGTCGGCTTGAGGAGGCCGGAGAGGGTGCGCAGGGTGGTGGTCTTGCCGGCGCCGTTGGTGCCGATGAGGGTGACGATCTGGCCGGCTTCGACGGAGAAGGAGATGCCCTTGACGGCTTCGATCTTGCCGTAGGCGACCTTGAGGTCTTCGACCTCGAGCAGTGCGGTCACTGGGCGTTTCCTTCCTTGCTGGTGGTGCTGTCCGCGGAGGCGTCGTCCTGGGCGGCTTCCGGGGTCTCGGGGGTGGCCGGGGTCGCCGGTGCGTCCGGGGTTTCCGGTGCCGGTTCCGTGGTCTCCGTGGCCGGTGCCGTCTCCGTGGCTGTGGCCGTTTCCGTTGCCTCGGCCGTTTCCCCGGTTTCGGTCGGTTCGGTGGCCTGTGCGGGCACGGTGGCTTCGGCCGGTGCCGGCGCCGTGGTGGTGGCGGTGGCTGCCCCGCCGGCTTCGGCGGCCTCGACCTCGGCGAGTTCGTCCGCGCCGGGGGCGCCTTCGAAGGGGGTGCCGAGGTAGGCGGCGATGACGCGTTCGTCGCCCTGGACGACGTCCGAGGTGCCTTCGACGAGCTTCTCGCCCTGGACGAGGCAGGCGACGCGGTCGGAGAGGTTGAAGATGAAGCGCATGTCGTGCTCGATGACGAGGACGGCGATGCCGCGGTCGCGGATGGCGAAGACGAGGTCTTCGGTGGCGCGGGTCTCCTGGGGGTTCATGCCGGCGGTGGGCTCGTCCAGGAGGAGGAGGCCGGGTTCGCTGGCCATGGCGCGGGCGATCTCCAGCTTGCGCTGTTCGCCGTAGGGGAGGTTGCGGGAGAGGTGGTCGGCCTTGTGGGCGAGGCCGATGAACTCCAGCAGTTCCATGGCGCGTTCGCGGGAGGTGGCTTCGGCCTTGCGGAAGCCGGGGCCGCGCAGGAGGGCGGACCAGAGGCCTTCCTTGGTGCGGGTGTGGCGGCCGACGAGCACGTTTTCCAGGACGGTCATGTTGGCGAAGAGCCGGATGTTCTGGAAGGTGCGGGCGATGCCGGCGCTGGTGACGAGGTGGGGCTTGGGCGGCAGGACCGTGCCCTTGTAGGAGACCTTGCCCTCGGTGGGGACGTAGAGGCCGGTGAGGCAGTTGAAGAAGGTGGTCTTGCCGGCGCCGTTGGGGCCGATGAGGCCGACGATCTCGCCGCTGTTGACGGTGAGGTCGACGCTGCGTACGGCGGTGAGGCCGCCGAAGCGCATGGTGACGCCGCTGGCCTCGAGGACGGGGCTGGGGGCTGTGGTGGTGGTCATGTGGGTCACGCCCCTGCCTTGGTGACGCCGACGGTGGAGTCGGGAAGGCCCTGTTCGGGGATGTCGATGGTCTCGTCGGCCTCGTGGAACTCGAGTTGGCGGCGACGGTTGGCGATGATGCCCTCGGGGCGGAAGCGCATGAGGATGACGAGCGCGAGGCCGAAGGCGAAGAGCTGGTACTCCTTCAGGAAGCCGAGCTTCTCGGGGAGGAGGTAGAGCAGGGTGGCGCCGAGGATGGGTCCGTTGACGGTGCCCATGCCGCCGAGGACGACCGCGGCGAGCAGGAACGCGGAGTTCGGGGGTACGGAGCCGGCGAACTGGTACGGGGCCGGGTTGACGCTGTAGCCGACGTGGGCGCTGACGGTGCCGGCGAGGCCGGCGAGGGAGGCGCCGAGTGCGAAGGCGATGAGCTTGACCCGGAAGCCGTTGATGCCCATGGCGGTGGCGGCGGTCTCGTCCTCGCGGATGGCGATCCAGGAGCGTCCGATACGGGAGTCGGCGGCGCGGTTGAAGACGATCACGACGATGCCGGTGATGATCAGCATCAGCAGGAAGTAGTTGGCGAAGCGGCCGAGGGTGAGTGAGCCGATTTCGTGGGCGTTGCCGAAGTTGAACCCGAAGATGTCGAGGTCCGGGATCATCGAGATGCCGTTGGGGCCGTTGGTGAGGTTGGGTCCGGAGGAGCCGTCGAGGTTGTTGACGGTGATGCGGAAGATCTCTCCGAAGCCGAGGGTGACGATGGCGAGGTAGTCGCCGCGCAGTCGCAGGGTGGGGGCGCCGATGAGGACGCCGAAGACGAGCGACGCTGCCATGCCGGTGAGCATGGCGGCCCAGAAGGGGAACTGGACGCCGGAGAAGCGGGAGAACTCGGAGCCGGAGACGAGGGCTGCGGCGTAGGCGCCGACGCCGAGGAAGGCGACGTATCCGAGGTCGAGGAGTCCGGTGAGGCCGACGACGATGTTGAGGCCGAGGGCGACGGTGGCGACGACGAGGATGTTCACGCCGAGGTTGGCGTTGTGTTCGTCGTTCTCGACGAAGGGGAAGATCGCCGCGGCGAGGAACGCCATGGAGGTGGCGAATCCCTTGTGCTGGGCGTTGAGTTGGGCGAAGCGGTCGAAGAGTCCGGCGGCTTGGAGGGCCCAGACGCCGAGGACGACGAGCAGCAGGTAGCCGATGAAGGTCTCGCTGGCGTCGGGGTCGACGCCGATGCCGTAGGTGAAGACGATCAGTGCGACGGCGGTGGCGCCGGTGATGACGAGGCGTTCGCCCCAGGCGGGGAGTGCCGTGGCGGTGGGGAGGTGTTCGGGTTTGGTGACGTAGTCCTTGAAGGTGTCACCGGGCTTGGGGAGTGCCAGGGCGCCGAGGAGGGCGATGAGGGAGGCGATGGCCGCGACGTAGGCGCCGGGGTCGAGGGCGACGAGGCCCTTGAGGTCGACGGCGATGGCGATGGCGCTGAACCAGCTGATGGCGAACGCGGAGGCGGTGGCGAGGACGACCGGTGCGGTGGCGGCGGCCGGGTTGAGCCAGCGCAGTCCGCGGATGCCGTAGTGGGTGAGCGCGAAGAGGAGTGCCAGGGCGCCCGCGACGAGGTCGAGGACCTGGAGGCCGGCGGGGGAGCCGTAGTAGGTGAGGTCGCCGGGGAAGTCGGCGGTGTAGGTCCACGACATGAAGGTGCTGGCGATGGTGCCGATGGCGCCGACGGCGATGAGGACGCGGGCGGCCGTCTGGGGGAGCGCGATCAGGCCGGTCGTGGGTGCGGTGGCCCCGGTGGTGTTCTCTGCGGTGTTCTCGGTGGTTGCCATGGTGCTCACGCCCTGTCCGCGACGCGTTCGCCGACCAGACCCTGTGGTCTGAACAGCAGTACGAGGATGAGGAGGACGAAGGCCCAGACGGAGGACCAGCCGCCGCCGCCGAGCTGCTGCATGCCGGGGATGCCGTCGATGTAGGAGGTGGCCATGGTTTCGGCGAGGCCGAGGACGAGGCCGCCGATCATGGCGCCGTAGATGTTGCCGATGCCGCCGAGGACGGCCGCGGTGAAGGCCTTGAGGCCCATCTGGAAGCCCATGTTGTACTGGATGGTTCCGTAGCGCAGGCCGTAGGAGATGGCGGCGACGGCGGCGAAGAAGCCGCCGATCGCGAAGGCGATCACGATGATCTTGTTGGTGTCGATGCCCATGAGCTGGGCGGTGTCCGGGTCCTGGGCGGTGGCCTGCATGGCGCGGCCGGTGCGGGACATGCGGACGAAGAGGGCGAGGGCCGCCATGCAGAGGGGGGCGGCGATGATGACGAAGACGGAGCCGCTCTGGACGCTGATGGAGCCGAGGTGCCAGGGGCCGAAGTCGAGTTGGGGGAACTTGCGGTCGGTCTTGGCGTTCGGGTACCAGTTGAAGACGGCCTGCTGGAGTGCGAGGGAGAGGCCGATGGCGGTGATGAGGGGTGCGAGGCGTGGTGCGCCGCGCAGTGGACGGTAGGCGAACCGTTCCGCCCCGACGGCGATCAGGACGGCGACGAGGCCTCCGCCGATGAGCATCGCCGGTAGGGCTATCCACATGGATGTGCCGTCGGGCAGGACGTAGAGGTAGACCGAGAGTGCGCCGAAGCCTCCGGTCATGAAGATCTCGCCGTGGGCGAAGTTGATGAGCTGGACGATGCCGTACACCATCGTGTAGCCGATGGCGATCAGCCCGTACATCGAGCCGAGGAACAGCCCGTTGGCCAGCTGCTGCGGCAGGGTGTTCACCGCGTGGCCTCCATGTGGGTGGGGAGAGTGAACGGGAGTATGGAGCGGGCCGCGCGGTGACGTGTGGTCGAGGCCGCGCGGCCCTGGGGTTGTGCTGACGGCGGATCGGATCCGATGGGATCAGATCTGATCAGCCGCTGAACGTGCCGCTCTTCACGGCCTTCCACTTGCCGGCGACGACCTGGTAGACGGTGAGCTGCTTGTTGGTGGTGTCACCGAACTCGTCGAAGGAGACGGGGCCGGCGATGCCGTCGAACTTCGTCTTCTGGACCTCGTCCACGATCTTGGCGCGGGCGCCGTCGGGGATCTTGCCGTCCTTCACGACGTTGCCGATCGCCTTGATGATGGCGGTGGCGGCGTCGTAGGAGTAACCGCCGTAGGTGCCGTAGTCGCCCTTGAGGCCGGAGGCCTTGTACTTCTTGATGAAGTCCGCGGCGGAGGCCAGGGAGTCGACGGGCTGGCCGACCGAGGTGACGAGGTCGCCCTCGGAGGTCTTGCCGGCGGTCTGGATGTAGGTGTCGCTGAACATGCCGTCGCCGCCGAACACCGGGACCTTGGCGCCGCCGTCCTTGAGCTGCTTGGTGAGCTTCTCGGACTCGTCGTACTGGCCGCCGTAGTAGACGAGGTCGGCCTTGGAGTTCTTGATCTTGGTGACGAGGGCGGAGAAGTCCGTGTCGCCGGTGTTGACGTGGTCCTCGCCCGCGACCTTGCCGCCGCCCTTGGTGAAGCCGGCCTTGAACAGCTTGGCGAGGCCGGCGCCGTAGGTCTGCTTGTCGTCGACGACGAAGACGTTCTTCTTCTTCAGCGTCGTGGTCGCGTACTCGGCCGCGAAGCCGCCCTGGAGGGCGTCGGTGGTGGCGGTGCGGAAGTACGTCTTGAACGGGCGGGACTTCGACGTCTGCCAGTTCTTGCCCTGGGTGAGTTCGGGCGCCGTGTTGGACGGCGAGATCTCGACCAGGCCGGCGGTCGCGAAGACCTGCTGCATCTGGGTGGCGACACCGGAGTTGAGCGGGCCGACGACGCCGAGCACCTTGTCGTTGCCGACGAGGGCGGTGGCGTTCTGCTGGCCGCTGGCCGGGATCGCCTTGTCGTCGAGCGCCTGGACCTTGAAGGTCACGCCGGGAACGGTGTTGTTCTTGTTGGCGTCGTCGACGGCGATCTGGACGCCGCCCTGGATGCCGAGACCCGTGGCGGAGTTCTGACCGGTCAGCGGGGCGTCGACGCCGATGATGATCTCGGTCTTCTTGCCGCTGTCCTTGTTGCCACCGTCGTCGCGCGAACCGCAGGCGGTCAGCGTGAGTGCTCCTGTGGTGAGCACGGAGGTGAGTATGACCAAAGAACGGTGTCGCACGATGATTCCTCTCCCTGGCGCAACAGCTCGGCTGAGCTGCTGTGAGTCTCGCCGGGCCGTACTGGTGGTACAGATGCCGTGCTAGCAGACGCGCCCGGCGGCGCGGTGACTGGCCGTGACTCTAAGCCTGTCTGTGGGCCCCGGCATCGTGGTGGGCTGGCTTGTGACTTTCTTGTTATGACGTGCTGGTTGGTGAGCTTCGAGGAAGGGTGCTCTCGGCCGGTTTGGCGGAGATTCGGCGAAGTCCACATGTTGAGAATTCGCACTTCCGGTTGTGCGTGGGTGAGCGTCAGGGTGGGAAGGCGTCGCAGGTCGCGCGGAGGGGCGGGGAAAGATCCTTGGAGTACTGGCCTTCGAGGGGTGAACTCCCGTGCTGTATTGCGTGCATGTTACGCAGCGTCACGTCGGGGGCCGGGAGGTTCGGCGTCGAGGGGGAGTCCGGAACGCTCGGTCACGGAGGTGTGGACCGTGATCCGGTGGGTTGTCCCGGCGTGCGCGGTAAAGGGCGCGTGCGGTGGGGTCCGGGCCTGAAGTCCGGCGAAGGTGGTGGTGGTCCCGTATGCGGTGGATACGTCGCAACGGGGTTGTGGGTGGGCCGAGTCGGGGTGGGTGGCCTTGGACTCGGCCTCGTCCGGGCTGACTTGGCGTCGGCGCGGCCCATGTTCCGTGAGGCGGCGGCGCCTTGGGGGAGTGGTGGGCGTGGAGGGGGTGGTCGCGGCAGGGGTGCGGGCGGGGCGCGCGTCCGGCCGGCTCCGGGGAGGGCCGGCCGGGCGGGCTGGTCGAGACGGCGGGGTGAGGGTTCAACTCCCGCCGTGCCGTGCCGACTCGGCCGTGGTCGCGCCGGCCGGCCGCATTCGTACCTGTCAGCTACGTCCGTACGTGTGTCGGGCGGGCCCCACTGCCTGTCCGCCCGCCCTGTCCGCCCGTTCTGTCCTTCTGCCGGTCCTGTCTGTCCGCCGTCCGCCTGTGCGGCGGGCGGCGGCGGGCGGCGGGATCCGGCGTTCGTGCGCGGTCGGGCGTCAGCCCTGGGAACGCACGTGCTGTTCGTCGCCGGGCCTCACGTCCCGGAGCAGACAGGTCAGTCGAGCGGTGCACACGCGCTTGCCGTCCTCGTCCGTGATGACGATCTCGTACGTGGCCGTGGAGCGCCCCCGGTGGACGGGTGTGGCCACGCCCGTGACGAGGCCGGAGCGCGCCCCGCGGTGGTGGGTGCAGTTCAGGTCGACGCCGACGGCGATCTTGGTGCTGCCGCCGTGCAGCATGGAGCCGACGGAGCCGAGGGTCTCGGCGAGGACGGCGGACGCGCCGCCGTGCAGGAGTCCGTACGGCTGGGTGTTGCCCTCCACGGGCATGGTGCCGACGACCCGGTCCGCGGAGGCCTCGACGATCTGTACGCCCATGCGGGTGCCGAGGTGGCCCGCCGAGAAGAGGGCGGGCAGGTCGACGCCGAGCGCGGCGTACTCGTCGAGGATCTCTTGCGGGAACTTCACGTGGCTCTGCTCGCCCATGGGGGCCGGCTCCGATCGTCGTGGATCTCTCTGGCTGACTTCCTGAGCGAACGCTCAGTCGGTGGCCGATTGTTCCAGACGGACCACGACGGACTTGCTGGCCGGGGTGTTGCTGGTGTCGGCGGTGGAGTCGAGCGGGACGAGGACGTTCGTCTCCGGGTAGTAGGAGGCCGCGCAGCCGAGGGCGGTCGGGTAGTGCACGACACGGAAGCCGGGGGCGCGCCGCTCGACGCCGTCCCGCCACTCGCTGACCAGATCGACGTACGAGCCGTCGGCGACGCCGAGAGCGCGCGCGTCCTCGGGGTTGACCAGGACGACCCGGCGGCCGTTCTTGATGCCCCGGTAGCGGTCGTCCAGGCCGTAGATCGTGGTGTTGTACTGGTCGTGCGAGCGCAGGGTCTGCAGCAGCAGGCGGCCCTCGGGGAGTTTCGGGTACTCGACGGGCGCGGCGGTGAAGTTGGCCTTGCCCGTGGCGGTCGGGAAGCGGCGTTCGTCGCGTGGGGCGTGCGGGAGGGCGAATCCCGAGGGGTCGGCCACGCGCGCGTTGAAGTCCTCGAAGCCGGGTATGACGCGCGCTATGCGGTCACGGACGGTCGCGTAGTCCTTCTCGAACTCCTCCCAGGGGGTGTGGGAGTCGTCGCCGAGCACGCGGCGGGCGAGGCGGCACACGATGGCCGGTTCGGACAGCAGGTGGGTGCTCGCGGGCCGCAGGCGGCCGCGTGAGGCGTGGACCATGCCCATGGAGTCCTCGACGGTGACGAACTGCTCGCCGCCGCCCTGGAGGTCGCGTTCGGTGCGGCCGAGGGTGGGCAGGATCAGGGCGCGCGCGCCGGTGACGACGTGCGAACGGTTGAGTTTCGTCGACACGTGCACGGTGAGGCGGGCGCGGCGCATGGCGGCCTCGGTGACCTCGGTGTCGGGGGACGCGGAGACGAAGTTGCCGCCCATGGCGAAGAAGACCTTGGCGTCGCCGTCGCGCAGGGCGCGGATGGCCCGGACGACGTCGTATCCGTGTTCGCGGGGTGGGGCGAAGCCGAACTCCTTCTCCAGGGCGTCCAGGAAGGCCGGGGCGGGGCGCTCGAAGATGCCCATGGTGCGGTCGCCCTGCACGTTCGAGTGGCCGCGGACCGGGCAGACGCCCGCGCCGGGGCGGCCGATGTTGCCGCGCAGCAGCAGGAAGTTGACGACTTCGCGGATCGTCGGCACGGAGTGCTTGTGCTGGGTGAGGCCCATGGCCCAGCAGACGATGGTGCGCTGCGAGGCGAGGACCATGGCTAGGGCTTCGTCGATCTTCGCGCGGGTGAGGCCGGTCGCGGTGAGCGTCTCGTCCCAGTCGGCGGCGCGGGCGGCGGCCGCGAACTCCTCGTACCCGTGGGTGTGCTCGGCGACGAACTCCTGGTCGACGGCGCCCTCCGTGTCCAGGACGAGCTTGTTCAGGAGGCGGAAGAGTGCCTGGTCGCCGCCGAGGCGAATCTGCAGGAACAGGTCGGTGAGGGCGGCGCCCTTGAGCATGCCCTGCGGGGTCTGCGGGTTCTTGAAGCGCTCCAGGCCCGCTTCGGGGAGCGGGTTCACGCTGATGATCTTCGCGCCGTTGGCCTTGGCCTTCTCCAGGGCGGAGAGCATGCGGGGGTGGTTCGTGCCGGGGTTCTGCCCGGCGACGATGATCAGGTCCGCCTGGTGGAGGTCGTCGAGCAGGACGCTGCCCTTGCCGACGCCTATGGTCTCGGAGAGCGCGGATCCCGAGGACTCGTGGCACATGTTCGAGCAGTCGGGAAGGTTGTTCGTGCCGAGTTCGCGGGCGAAGAGCTGGTAGAGGAAGGCGGCCTCGTTGCTCGTGCGTCCGGAGGTGTAGAAGAGGGCCTCGTCGGGGGAGGCGAGGGCGGTGAGCTCCTCGGCGACGATGTCGAAGGCGCGCTCCCAGGTCACCGGCTCGTAGTGGTCGGCGCCCGCGGGCAGGTACATGGGGTGGGTGAGGCGGCCCTGCTGTCCGAGCCAGTAGCCGCTGCGGCCGGCGAGGTCGGTGACGGGGTGCTCGGCGAAGAACTCGGGGGTGACCCGGCGCAGGGTCGCCTCCTCGGCGACCGCCTTCGCGCCGTTCTCGCAGAACTCCGCCGTGTGACGGTGCTCCGGTTCGGGCCAGGCACAGCCGGGGCAGTCGAAGCCGTCCTTCTGGTTGACCCTGAGCAGGGTGAGCGCGGTGCGGCGCACGCCCATCTGCTGCTGGGCGATCCGCAGGGTGTGCCCGATCGCGGGCAGTCCGGCCGCGGTGTGCTTCGGTTCGGCGATCTGCGGCGCGTCCTGAACCGGATCGCTCTTGGGAGGCTTGCCGGCCATCGCCGAACCCCTTTCGCGTGCCTGTGTGCGGTACCTGTTCGATCCTCGCACGCGGTGGCGACGACATGTGCGGCCGGTCCCGGACGGTCCGCGCTGTCAGTGGGGCGTGGCAGGATCGGGGGCGTGGCAGAAACAGCATCGAAGAAGACCGAGAAGACCGCAGGTACGAGCCGTCCGCGACTGATGCTCATGGATGGGCACTCGTTGGCGTACCGCGCGTTCTTCGCGCTGCCCGCGGAGAACTTCACGACCGCGAGCGGCCAGCCGACGAACGCGATCTACGGTTTCGCGTCGATGCTGGCGAACACGCTGCGTGACGAGGCGCCCACGCATTTCGCGGTGGCGTTCGACGTCTCGCGCAAGACCTGGCGCTCCGAGGAGTTCACGGAGTACAAGGCGAACAGGTCGAAGACCCCGGACGAGTTCAAGGGCCAGGTCGAGCTGATCGGTGAGCTGCTGGACGCGATGCACGCGCAGCGGTTCGCGGTGGACGGCTTCGAGGCCGACGACATCATCGCCACGCTCGCCACGCAGGCCGAGGCGGAGGGTTTCGAGGTCCTGATCGTCACCGGCGACCGTGACTCCTTCCAGCTGGTCTCGGAGCACACGACGGTCCTGTACCCGACGAAGGGTGTCTCCGAGCTGACCCGGTTCACCCCGGAGAAGGTCGTCGAGAAGTACGGGTTGACGCCGGCGCAGTACCCCGACTTCGCGGCGCTGCGCGGCGACCCGTCGGACAACCTGCCGGGCATTCCCGGTGTCGGTGAGAAGACGGCCGCGAAGTGGATCAACCAGTTCGGTTCGTTCGCGGAGCTGGTCGAGCGCGTCGACGAGGTGAAGGGCAAGGCCGGCCAGAATCTCCGTGACCACCTGGAGGCGGTGCGGCTCAACCGCCGTCTCACGGAGATGGTGAAGGACGTGGAGCTGCCGAGGGCGGTCACGGATCTGGAGCGCGCGGCGTACGACCGTACGGCCGTGACGATGGTCCTGGACACCCTGGAGATCCGTAACCCCTCGCTGCGTGAGCGGCTGTTCGCCGTCGACCCGGGGGCGCTGGAGGCCGAGGCGGCGGCGCCGGTCGTCGCCGGTGTCGAGGTGGACGGCGCGGTGCTGGGCGCGGGCGAGCTGAAGCCGTGGCTCGCCGAGCACGGCACCGCGGTCCTGGGTCTGGCCACGGTCGACGCGTGGGCGCTGGGCGCCGGCTCGGTGACGGAGATCGCGCTCGCCGCGGCGGAGGGGGCGGCCGCCTGGTTCGACCCCGCGGAGCTGGACGAGGGCGACGAGAACGCGTTCGCGAAGTGGCTGGCCGATCCCGGGAAGCCCAAGGTGCTGCACAACGCCAAGGGTGTGATGCGGGTCTTCGCCGAGCACGGCTGGAGCGTCGGGGGCGTGTCCATGGACACCGCGCTCGCCGCCTATCTGGTCAAGCCGGGCCGTCGTTCCTTCGCGTTGGACGCGCTGTCGCTGGAGTATCTGGGGCGGGAGCTGGGTCCGGCCGCGGCGGCCGACGGGCAGCTGGCCTTCGGCGCGGACGACGGGGCCGAGGCCGAGGCGCTGATGGCGCAGGCCCGCACGATCCTCGACCTCGGCGAGGCGTTCGACGAGAAGCTGCCGGAGGTCGGCGCGGCCGATCTGCTGCGGGACATGGAGCTGCCCACGTCGGCGCTGCTGGCGCGCCTGGAGCGGTTCGGCATCGCGGCCGACCGGGCGCACCTGGAAGCCATGGAGCAGATGTTCGGCGCCGCCGTGCAGCAGGCGGTGAAGGAGGCGCACGCCTCCGTGGGCCACGAGTTCAACCTCGGCTCGCCCAAGCAGCTCCAGGAGGTCTTCTTCGGGGAGCTCGATCTGCCCAAGACGAAGAAGACGAAGACGGGTTACACGACGGACGCGGACGCGCTGGCCTGGCTGGCCACCCGGACCGACCACGAGCTGCCCGTCATCATGCTCCGCCACCGCGAGCAGGCGAAGCTGCGCGTGACCGTCGAGGGCCTGATCAAGACGATCGCCGCCGACGGCCGGATCCACACCACCTTCAACCAGACGGTGGCGGCGACGGGCCGTCTGTCGTCGGTGGACCCGAACCTGCAGAACATCCCGGTGCGTACGGAGGAGGGCCGCGCGATCCGCCGCGGCTTCGTGGTCGGTGAGGGCTTCGAGTCGCTGATGACCGCGGACTACAGCCAGATCGAGCTGCGGGTGATGGCCCACCTGTCCGAGGACGAGGGCCTGCTCGAGGCGTTCGCGTCGGGCGAGGACCTGCACACGACGGTGGCGTCCCAGGTGTTCTCGGTCGAGCGCCCGGCGGTCGACGCGGAGATGCGACGCAAGATCAAGGCCATGTCGTACGGCCTGGCCTACGGGCTGTCGGCGTTCGGTCTGTCCCAGCAGCTGAACATCGACGCGGGCGAGGCACGGGCCCTGATGGAAACGTACTTCGAGCGCTTCGGCGGTGTCCGCGACTATCTGCGCCGGGTCGTGGACGAGGCGCGTGCCACCGGGTACACGGAGACCCTCTTCGGGCGGCGCCGTTATCTGCCCGACCTGAACAGCGACAACCGTCAGCGTCGCGAGACGGCCGAGCGCATGGCACTGAACGCACCGATCCAGGGCACGGCCGCGGACATCGTCAAGATCGCGATGCTGAACGTCGACCGGGCGCTGCGCGAGGCCGGTCTGAAGTCCCGCATGCTTCTCCAGGTCCACGACGAAATCGTCCTGGAGATCGCCCCGGGGGAGCGCGAGAGGACCGAGGAGCTTCTCCGTCGTGAGATGGCGTCCGCCGTCGATCTCCGTGCTCCGCTCGATGTCTCCGTCGGCTCGGGAGCCGACTGGGAGTCGGCGGCCCACTAGCTTCTTCGGCGACCGGGGTTCTCGGTGACCGCGGGTCCGGGGGCCGCGCCGTCAGCGGTGCGGGGCCTGGTACCACCTGGTGCCGGGCCCCGCTCCGCCGCGACACCGGCTGGAGGCCCAAAAGCCCGGAAGCCCGGAAGCCCGGAAGCCCGGAAGCCCGGAAGCCCAAAATCCCGGAAGCCCGGAAGCCCGGAAGCCCGGAAGCCCGGAGGAGATCAGGAGACCCGGGAGCCCGGGGACCCGGACGGGGCTCGGGGAGTCAGGGCCCCGCCGTCTCCTCCTCGACCCTCGCAGGGGCCGTCACCCGCGTGGCCCTCGCAAAGACGCCCCCCGCGCGAGGGGACCGCGAGGATGCGGGCATGGGTATACGCATACTCCACCGCCGCACGGTCCTCCCCACGGGCGTCGTCCCCGCGCTGTCCGCGCCGGTGCCCGCGGTGGCCGTGAGCGCGAGCACCGCTCAGACACCCCCGGCGGCCCGCGGCTCCGGCCGGGTGCCCCGGCTCGCCGCACCCGCGTCCCGTGACGCCGGGGCGGCACCGGTCGCACAGCCGGACAGCCCCACCCCGCGGCCCCGCGCCGACGGCGCGGGCGCGACCTGCGACCTCGCGAGCGAGTGCCAGTACGACTACGACATGGAGACCCGCTCCGAGGCCACCGCCGTGGGGCGCACCGCGCTCCGGTCGGAGTGGCTCCGGCACACCCTGGACCGATGGGAGATCGCCGCCCTGCGGCCCCTGGTCACCGTCACGGACTGTCTCGGGGCCCTGCGTCTGCCGGACGTCGTCGCGGGCTCCCGCTCCCTCCTGAGGACCCGCGCCCTCGGCACGGACCTTGTCGGCCACGCCCGCGGTGAGGCCCGCCGCCCCGGCCCCGGCGGGACGCCGGGCGGGCCGGGGGCGCACCGGGAGAACGGCCCGCCGCCCCGGCCCGCGCAAGGCTGGCGGGTGCACAGTGTCGGCGCGTTCACGGGCACCGGCAGAACCTGCCGCATCGTCGTCCTGTCGCACGACAACCCGACGACGGCGCACGGAGCCCGCACCATCGGGCGCTTCGCCCGCGCCGTCCACCGTGGCCTGGGCCAGGGGCGCGGCCGCGTGCGGGGCCCGGCCCCGCGGAGCGGGTTCAGCGGGGTGCAGGACGGTTCGGCTCCGTACGCGTGGCTGCCCGGCCGGGACGATCCGGGGCGGGACGCCACACCCTGACACCGACGGCGTACAGCGCGAGGCCGAGGACGAGACCCGCGCCCGCGCCGAAGCACAGCGTCGGGATCAGTTCCCACGGTTTCGCGTCGGAGCCCTGGTAGACCCACCAGCGCGCGGCCCGCTGCGCGGCGGCGACGACCGCGCAGCCGCCGACCACGGCGGCGGCGAGCCACCGGTCGGCACGCGACAGCGCCGGCACCCCCACCGGCTCGCCCGGCGGTGTCCGCCGCAGCGCGACGACCACGAAGAGCGTGATCACCACGGCCGCCGCCATCGAAGTGCCGTACTGCGCGTACGTGAACAGGGGTGTGCCTCCGACGTCCCGTCCCAGCGCGGGCAGCAGTCGCACCCCCCACCGGTCGTGGTGCGTGAACGCGTCCCACACGACGTGCGTCAGCGCGCCGAGCGCCGCCGACGCGTACCACCACAGCGCCAGGGACGCGCCGGGCTCCCGGCGGGCCGTCCCACAGCGCAGCAGCCCGGCGAGGCGCCCCTGACGGGTGCGCGGCAGCAGGGCCACCAGCGGCTCGCGCAGGATCAGCCAGACGCCCACGAGGGTCCAGGCGACCAGGACGTCGAAGGTGAGGACACCGGTGAACGAGTGCGTGAACTCGCCGAATTCCATCGCTCCGGGTACGGCACTCGCCGCGTAGTAGGTCATGTCGGGAGCGAAGGAGCCGGCCACCAGGACCGCCGGCACCAGTCGGCTCCGGCCGCTTCCGTCGCCCCGCACGGCGGGCAGTACGGCCGCCGCGTGGCTGAGAGTGAAAGGCAAAACGTCCCCCTGTGACTGATGTCGTGCGAAGGCGTCGCCCTCGGTGATCATCGAAGGCCATTATGAGAGACGCGTGAGAAGGCACGGACGGGCCGCTCGGGGTAGGTGTCCCGGGGGACAATCGAACATGGCCAACCGGTGAAAATCGGGCGCGAACGGGTGCCCTGGCGACGGAAGTTGTCGTAGGGTCACCTGCGTCACAGTGCCAGCGAACGCGCGGAGCGCGGGCGGTCGTCCACGGGAGGGGCTCACTCAATGTCGGCGCATTTCGGCAGACTGCGCAAGGGAGCGGCGTCCACCGCCGTGGCCGCGGCAGCAGTCGCGGCCCTGTCCGCTTCCCAGGCACCCGGAGTGGCCACCGCGGACCTCGGCAGACAGGCGGCGGGCGCCCAGCCCTCGGCCGACGCGAGCACCAGCGGTGAGGGCGGCGGTGAGGGCGGGGCGACCGGTAACTCGCCCTACTACACCGACCTGCCGCCGCTGAAGAGTCCGAACCCGAGCCCGACGCCGACCATCGGCGCCCCCGTCTCGGTGGGCGTGGGCGTGGGTGAGGCCGAGGCCGGCATACCGGCGACCGTGCTCGACGCCTACAAGAAGGCCGAGACCTCGCTGCGCGGGTCCAAGCCGGGCTGCAATCTGCCCTGGCAACTCCTCGCGGCCATCGGCAAGGTCGAGTCCGGGCAGGCGCGCGGCGGCCGAGTCGACGCGAACGGCACGACGTACTCGCCGATCCTCGGCCCCAAGCTCGACGGCAACGGCTTCGCGCTCATAGCCGACACCGACAACGGCGCGTACGACGGCGACAGCGCGTACGACCGTGCCGTGGGCCCCATGCAGTTCATCCCCTCCACCTGGGCGTGGGCGGGCCGTGACGGCAACGGCGACGGCAAGAAGGACCCCAACAACGTCTACGACGCGGCACTCGCGGCCGGTCACTACCTGTGCCGGGCCGGCCGTGACCTGTCCGTGCAGGCGCACCTGAACGCGGCGATCCTCAGTTACAACAACTCGACGGCCTATCTCAACACGGTGCTGTCGTGGCTGGAGTACTACCGCAAGGGCACCCACGAGGTCCCGGACGGCACGGGCACCCTGCCCTCGCACAACAGCGGCGACTCCACGGCGAGCCCGGACCCGTCGCCCTCCAGGCCCGGCTCGAAGCCGGGCACCTCCAAGCCGGGCGGCGGTCCGACGAGCCCCTCGAGCCCGTCCGCGCCCGGTTCCCCCTCGACCTCGCCGCCTCCCACGCTGCCCACGCCCACCGAGACGGTGGATCACCTGGAGGACGCGGGCACCGGGAAGCTCACCGCGACGGCGGGCCAGTCCTTCGGCACCAAGGTCGCGGTGCGCACCGAGACCAAGGCGGGCAAGGCGGTCGCGAAGGTCCGCGTCCGGTTCCTGATCGTCGGGGACACGGACGCCACCTTCACCGGCGGCGAGAGCGTCGCCACGCTCGTCACCGACAGCAAAGGCGCGGCGACCGCGCCCGCGCTCGTGGCGGGCGAGAAGGCCGGCGGCTTCACGGTCCGCGCCACCGTCGTGGGCCGCACCCTGGGCGGCCTCGACTACGCGGCGACCGTCACCCCGCGCCAGGCCGACGCCCTGACCCGCACCGGCGACACCGCGCTGACCTGCGTGGCGGGCGGCGAGTTCGCCGACCAGGTCCAGCTCAAGGCCACCTACAAGGGTGCCGCCGCCGGGAAGGTCGCGGCCACCGCCACGCTCGTGAGCTCGGCGGTCGACGCGACCGAGAACGACAAGGGCCCGTACTTCAAGGACGCGGACGGCAAGACGGTCCGCACCCTCGCGGACCTCACGACCGACGCCGACGGCACGCTCAGGCTCCCCAAGCTGTACGCGGACGACACGGCCGGCACGTTCCTGCTCCGCGTCACCACCGCGGGCGGTGCGACGCTGACGGTCGAACTGACGGTGGCCCCGGCCGCCACGGCCACGCCGTCCGCCACGGCCTCACCGTCGAGCACGGCCACGCCGTAGTCCGGCACGACTCCGCGTGGGCCCACCAGGGCCGCCAGGGCCATGTGCGGCCCCCGCGCCACCAGGGCGCCCCTCCGCTTCCGGCGGAGGGGCGCCCTCGTCGTGTGCGCGACCTGTTCTCATCTCGGGCCGCCGTTGCTACGGTGCCCGACCTGACGATGCATCAGTTCCAGGCTCACGGGAGGCCCGCATGCGTGCCCTCATCGCCGCCGCGACCGGTCTCACCGTGGCGCTCGTCCTGGTGTTCACCATCACCGCCATGGGCTCACCGGCCGGCGGGACGTCACCGAAGCCGCTGCTCACCACCGTCCCCAAGCATCCGTAACCAGCCGGGAGGGCCGCCCAGATGCGCCGCAAGGCCAGCCTGATCCTGCTCGCCCTCGCCGTGTTCTGCGCGGCGCTGTCCCCGCTGCTGCGCTGGTACGTCTTCCCGCGGGTGGCCAAGATCCCCGCCGGCCAGTACCAGGACATGGTCCTGGAGGCGAAGGACGCGACCCTGCTCGACTACGGCACCATGAAGGCGAAGAAAGTCCCCGAGGTCACCGTCGTGCAGACCCTCAAGGGCAAC
Organism: Streptomyces sp. NPDC005195; assembly: GCF_040608315.1. NCBI lineage: Bacteria > Bacillati > Actinomycetota > Actinomycetes > Kitasatosporales > Streptomycetaceae > Streptomyces > Streptomyces sp. NPDC005195. Next base: position 79,681 of record NZ_JBEXHZ010000015.1, on the reverse strand, counting down.
GTCGAGGCCTCCGACCGGATCGAGCGGACGGCGGGCCGCGACGTCGTCGTCTGGGACTCCCTCTCCTATGTGCAGGGCCCCGACGGGAAGATGGTCTCCAAGCTCCCCGAGCGCTACATCTTCGACGCCCACACCCAGGAACCCGTCCACGCGACCGGCGAGTCGGTCGACGGCGACCCCGTCCGGCGCGACGGCATCGAGTTCAAGTGGCCCTTCCGGACGGAGAAGCGCGACTACGAGTACTTCGACGCGCAGACCCGTACCTCGGCCCCCATCCACTACGAGGGCACCCGGACCTTCCGCGGCGTCGAGGTCTACTACTTCGAGCAGACGATCCCCTGGACGAAGGTCGCGTTCCCCAAGGTCATGCCCGTCCGGGGCATCACCGCGCGGTCGGTGGCCGAGACCGGCACGACACGCTGGTACACGACCGTCCGCAGGTTCTGGGTCGAACCGGTCACCGGGGCACCCGTCTACGGCGAGGAGATCCACAAGGAGGAACTGCGCGGCGGCACCCTGCTCGGCGGCCGCGCCAAGGTGACCGCCTTCTCCGGGCACGTGAAGATGCGCGAGGACTACATCGAACACACCGTCGCCCTGGTCAAGTCCAACCGCACCCTGGTCCTGCTGATGACCTCCTATCTCCCCTGGGGTCTGCTGCTCCTGGGCGCCGTCCTGCTGTCTCTCTCCCTCTACCTGGAGGCGCGCTACCGCCGCCCGGACGATCCCGCCCCCGACCGGGCCGAACGGTCCGAGCCGGTCAGCGCCTGAGCCGCGCGTTCGTATGACGGGTCGGCTCCGCGGCCGCCGGATCCTCGGGCCACGGATGCTTGGGGTAGCGGCCGCGCAGTTCGGCCCGGACCGCCCGGTAGCCGTCCTTCCAGAAGGAGGCCAGGTCGGCGGTGACCGCGGCGGGCCGCCCCGCGGGCGACAGCAGGTGGACGAGTACCGGCACCCCGGCCACGGCGGGTGACTCGTGGAGGCCGAACATCTCCTGCAACTTGACGGCGAGGACGGGCTGTTCGGGATTGCCGTAGTCGACCCGGATCCTGGACCCGCTGGGCACCCCGATCCGCTCGGGCGCGAGCTCCTCCAGCCGGGCGGCCTCACCGGTGGCCCAGGGCAGCAGCCGCGCCAAGGCCTGCCCGGCGTCGATCCGCGACAGATCGGCCCGCCGCCGCGCGCGGCTCAGCTCCGGCTCCAGCCACTCCGCCGCGCGCGCGTGGAGCGCGTCGTCGCCGACATCGGGCCAGGGCGCGCCGAGATGCAGCCGCAGAAAGGCGAGCCGCAGGCGCAGCGCCCCGGCGTCCGGGGACCACCGCAGCAGCCCGAGTCCGTCCGCCCGCAGCCCCTCGAGCAGCGCCTCCCGTACGAGCCCGGGGTCGGCGTTCCTGAGCGGGCGCACCGTCAGTTCCACCGCCCCGAGCCGCTCGACCCGGCGCGCGACGACATCGCCCTCGGACCAGTGGACCTCCTCGCCCTCGGCGGCGAAGCTCGCGGCGGCGCGCCGAGCCGTCCCCTCGTCCACCACCGCTCCGAGCCGCACGCGCGCGTGCCCGGCGCCGACGGGACGGTCGGCCACGGCGACGGCCAGCCAGGGCGCGTCCCGCAGGGCGGAGCCGTCGCCGACGTCGGCACGGGTCCCGTTCACCATCAGGTACGAGCCGCCCTGCGCCCGCGCGAGGCGCTCGGGGAACGCGAGGGCGGCGACCAGCCCGGCGACGCGGTCGTCCCCGAGACCGGCCCGGCCCTCCGCGGCCATGTCCGCCGGCAGGCCCTTCGGCGCCTTCTCCGCCGCGTCCCTGGTGCCCGAACGCAGTCGGCGCGCCTCGGTGCGCCAGCGCGCCGCGTAGGCGTCACCGCCCCGCCTGGCCGTCCGCCAGGCCGCCGCCAGATCGTCCCCGTACTCCCGAGGCGGCTCCTCGCTCAGCAGGGCGACCACGTCGGCCGCCCGGTCCGCGCCGACCTCGGGTGCCGCGTCCAGCAGCGCCCGGGCAAGCCGTGGGTGCAGGCCCAGCCGGGACATGCGCACACCCCGCCGCGTGGCCCGGCCCGCCGGGTCCACCGCGCCCACCGCCGACAGGACGGACCGCGCCGCCGCCATCGCGCCGGCCGGCGGCGGGTCCAGCAGCGCCAGCCCGGTCGCCTCCGGGTCGCCCCAACAGGCCGCCTGCAGGGCGAACGCCGTCAGGTCGGCCACCTTGATCTCCGGCGCGGGAAAGCGCGGGAGACGAGCGTCCTCCGCCTCGGACCAGCAGCGGTACACCCGTCCCGGTGCCTCACGGCCGGCCCGCCCGGCCCGTTGCCGCCCCGCCGCCTGCGCGGCCCGCACGGTCGTCAGCGCGCTCAGCCCGCGCGCGTGGTCCACCCGGGGTTCGCGCGCGAGCCCCGAGTCCACGACCACCCGCACTCCGGGCACCGTCAGCGACGACTCGGCGACGGAGGTGGCCAGGACCACCCGGCGCCCGGTACCCGGCGCGAGCACCGCGTCCTGCACCGCCGCGGGCGCCCGCCCGTGCACCTGGAGCACGTCGGTCCCGCCGAGGTCTCCCAACTGACCGGCGACCCGCGCGATCTCGCCCACGCCGGGCAGGAAACACAGCACGTCCCCGTCGTGTTCGGCCAGCGCCCGTCGCACCACCGACACCACGTGCGCCAGCAGGGCGGGGTCCACCCGCATGCCGTGCGGGGGGCGTACGGGCCGGGCCGGAGGCGCCCAGACCACCTCCACCGGGTACGAGACCCCCTGCGCCTCGACGACCGGCGCGCCGCCCAACAGCCGGGCCCAGCCCTCGGCGTCGGTCGTCGCGGACGCGGCCACGAGCCGCAGTTCGGGCCGGAGCGCGGCCCGGACGTCCAGGAGGAAGGCCGCCACCGTGTCGGCGTCCAGATGCCGTTCGTGGCACTCGTCGAGGACCACCACGTCGACGCCCGCGAGCTCCTGGTCCCGCTGCAGGCGCTGGAGGAGCACTCCCGTCGTGACGACCTCCACGCGCGCGCGTGGCCCCACGACCCGCTCCCCGCGCACCGTGTAGCCCACGTTCCCGCCGACCTGCTCGCCGAGCAGCCACGCCATCCGCCGGGCCGCCGCCCGGGCCGCGATCCGCCGCGGTTCGGCGACCAGCACCCGGCGCGCCGGGCCCCCGCCGACGAGACCGGCGAGAACCAACGGCACGAGCGTCGTCTTGCCGGTGCCCGGCGGGGCGCACAGCACCGCCGCGCCGTGCTCCTCCAGGGCGTCGCGCAGCGCGGGCACGGCGGAGCGGACGGGCAGCCGGTCGAGGGCGTCGGTACGGATCACGCCCCCAGTCTCGTACGAGCGTCAAACACGCCTCGCGCGCGTATGCACCGCACGCGCGCGTGCGGTGTATACGGACACCCCTGTGAACGGGGGAGGCGGGAGCGAACGGTGAGGGGCGGCGTCAGTCCCGCAGACACACGAAGATCGCGGTCCCCGGGATCAGGTTCCCGCGCAGCGGGGACCAGCCGCCCCACTCCTGGGTGTTCCAGGCGGGCCACTCCGGCTCGACGAGGTCCAGGAGGCGGAAGCCCCCGGCCACCACGTCACGCACCCGGTCGCCCACCGTCCTGTGGTGTTCGACGTACACCGCACTGCCCTCGTCGTCCTGCTCGACGTAGGGAGTGCGGTCGAAGTACGAGGCGGAGACCGACAGCCCTTCCGGACCCGGTTCGTCCGGGAACGCCCAGCGGAGCGGATGCGTCACGGAGAAGACGAAGCGGCCGCCGGGGCGCAGGACGCGGTGCACCTCGCGCAGCACCCGCACGGGGTCGGCGACGAACGGCAGCGCCCCGTACGCGGAGCACGCGAGGTCGAAGGAGCCGTCCGCGAAGGGCAGCGCGCCCGCGTCGGCCTCCACCAGCGGCACGGAGCCGCCGATGCGCAGCGCGTGCTGGAGCTGGCGGTGGGAGAGGTCCAGGGCGACCGGGCGGGCTCCCTGGGCCGCCAGCCAGCGCGAGCACTGGGCCGCGCCGGCGCCGATCTCCAGGACGTCCTTCCCCTTGAGGTCCTCCGGCGGGCCGAGCAGCTCGGCCTCCACCTCGTCGAGGCCTTCGGGGCCCCACACGAAGCGGTCGTCGCCGAGGAACGTGCCGTGCTCGATCTGGTAGTCGTCCGCGTTCCGGTCCCACCAGCCGCGATTGGCGCGGGAACTCTCCGTGACGTCCGCGTCGCGTCGGGTGGCTTCGGACTCGGACTGCTCGGGCTCTTGGATGATCGGCTCCCTCGTATTAATCTGCGGGCTCGGCCCTTCGACCCGACTCGGGGGTGTCACGGCAGGGGCCGACCAGGGCCCGCGTGGCCTCATGAGACAGGTCTTGTGCCGGGAATGAGGCGATCCGCCCCGGGTGTGCGCCTTCGCGCATTGACCCTGCCCGGCTGCCCCCGTATGCTACAAGTTGCGCTGCGGGCCTGCGCACCTCAGACGTAGCAGGCTGCGCTCGCATCTGTATGTATGTCCCCTCGGTTTTCGAGGCGCCACCGGTGGTGTTCGGAAGAACACGATCCGATCTGTGCGCTTCCTTGGCTGTCCGGCCTTATGCAGAGCGAAACGGGCTCCCGGCGCAAGCAGTACCTACGACTCTCTGTCCGTACCGGAGCCCTTTCCCACATGACGAGCAGCACCGAGACCACCTCTACCACGCCGCAGGTAGCGGTCAACGACATCGGTAACGAGGAAGCCTTCCTCGCCGCGATCGACGAGACGATCAAGTACTTCAACGACGGCGACATCGTCGACGGCGTCATCGTGAAGGTCGACCGGGACGAGGTCCTGCTCGACATCGGTTATAAGACCGAAGGTGTCATCCCGAGCCGCGAGCTCTCGATCAAGCACGACGTCGACCCCCATGAGGTCGTCGCCGTCGGTGACGAGATCGAAGCCCTTGTTCTCCAGAAGGAGGACAAGGAAGGCCGCCTGATCCTCTCGAAGAAGCGCGCCCAGTACGAGCGCGCCTGGGGCACCATCGAGAAGATCAAGGAAGAGGACGGCATCGTCACCGGTACCGTCATCGAGGTCGTCAAGGGTGGTCTCATCCTCGACATCGGCCTCCGTGGCTTCCTGCCGGCCTCCCTCGTCGAGATGCGCCGTGTCCGCGACCTCCAGCCCTACGTGGGCAAGGAGCTCGAGGCCAAGATCATCGAGCTGGACAAGAACCGCAACAACGTGGTCCTGTCCCGCCGTGCCTGGCTGGAGCAGACCCAGTCCGAGGTCCGCCAGACGTTCCTCACCACCCTCCAGAAGGGTCAGGTCCGTTCCGGCGTCGTCTCCTCGATCGTCAACTTCGGTGCCTTCGTGGACCTGGGTGGCGTCGACGGTCTGGTGCACGTCTCCGAGCTCTCCTGGAAGCACATCGACCACCCCTCCGAGGTTGTCGAGGTCGGCCAGGAAGTCACCGTCGAGGTTCTCGACGTCGACATGGACCGCGAGCGTGTCTCCCTGTCGCTCAAGGCGACGCAGGAAGACCCGTGGCAGCAGTTCGCCCGGACGCACCAGATCGGTCAGGTCGTCCCGGGTAAGGTCACGAAGCTCGTTCCGTTCGGTGCGTTCGTCCGCGTGGACGAGGGCATCGAGGGTCTGGTCCACATCTCCGAGCTGGCCGAGCGCCACGTGGAGATCCCGGAGCAGGTCGTCCAGGTCAACGACGAGATCTTCGTCAAGGTCATCGACATCGACCTCGAGCGCCGCCGCATCAGCCTCTCGCTGAAGCAGGCCAACGAGGCCTTCGGTGCCGACCCGGCCTCGGTCGAGTTCGACCCGACCCTGTACGGCATGGCCGCGTCGTACGACGACCAGGGCAACTACATCTACCCCGAGGGCTTCGACCCCGAGACCAACGACTGGCTCGAGGGCTTCGAATCCCAGCGTGAGGTGTGGGAGACGCAGTACGCCGAGGCGCAGACGCGCTTCGAGCAGCACCAGGCTCAGGTCATCAAGTCCCGCGAGGCGGACGCCCAGGCCGAGGCCGAGGGTGCCAGCACCTCCACCGCGGCTCCGGCCGCCTCCGGTGGCGGTTCGTACTCCTCGGAGTCGGACGACACCTCCGGCGCCCTGGCGTCGGACGAGGCCCTGGCTGCCCTGCGCGAGAAGCTGGCCGGCGGCCAGAGCTGAAAGGCTCCCCGCTAGGCAGTAGCTGAAAGAAGTGGGCCCGCACCGATTCGGTGCGGGCCCACTTCCATGGGGGGTCCGATCTTCCGGGTCGGGTCAGGGCGTCACCGTGATGTTGGTGAGCCCCTTGCCGCCCGTCACCGCGTTCGACGCGTACACGGTGGTCCTGCACGAGGAGCTGTAGTTCGTGACGTTGACCGCCAGCTGCTTGTCGCCCGACGCGCCCCGCAGATCCGAGGTGTTGCCGCGGAACACCGTGCCGCAGCCCCAGCCCGACTGCTGGGTGTGGGTCTCGTAGCCGTCGTTCGTGGTGGCGGTGCCCCTGTTGTTCTGGACGAGGACGTCGTTGCCCTTCACGTCGACCCAGGAGTCGTCGAAGTTGGCGCCGGTCAGGCCACTGCCGTCGAAGGTGTTGCCGGTGATGCGCGCACCCGTGGTGCCCTCTTTGATGTCGACGTTCTCGCCGCCCACGTCCGGGCCGATGGTGTTGCCGCTGATCTCGACGCGGTCGCTCTTGTCCGAGGTCCCGCCGGCCGTGCCGACGTAGACGCCCTCGCCCATGCCGCGGCCGTCGTTGCCGGTGTCGTAGATCTTCGAGTTCCTGATCGCGCCGTCCGTGCTGGAGTTGCGGAAGTGGACGCCCTCCATGTCGAGCCCGTGGACGGTGACCGAGTCGACGACGACGCCCTTCGCCGAGTCGATCATGATGCCCTTCTGGCCGCCGGTGACGGTGATGCCCCGGACCGTCCAGTACGAGGCGCCGTTGAGGTGCAGCCCGTAACCGCCGCCCGCCGTGAGGACGGCCTTCGAGGAGCCGGTGAGGGTGATACGGGAGCCGGAGCCCGCGGCGGTCGTCGTCTTGAAGTTGCCGGTGTACGCGCCGTCCGCGAGGTGGATGGTGTCGCCGGGCGCGGCGGAGGTCAGCGCCGACTTCAGCTGGGCGGCCGTGGCGACCTCGATGGTCTGGGCCGCGGCCGCGGTGGGCGCTGACGTCAGCACCCCGCCCGTGGCCAGTGCCGTGCCGAGCAGGGGGAGGAGGAGCGTACGTCGGATACGCATGTGGGGGTGACCTTCCCGTCGGTCCGCAGAAGACTTTTCGTTCTTGTACATGAACTTCGGGCGCCCATATGAACGTAAGGGGGTCATGGGTTCGCGTCAAGGTCCGTACCAGGCCGGTGTGCGGGGAGGGAATCGGGGCGGATACACGAGTAACCGCAGGGCGGTGACCGGCCGTTGCCCGGATCCCCCCGGTCGTTCAAGATCGAGAGGGGAGCCGAAGGCGTGACAGCATCAGGAGTGATCGAGCGCGTCGAGCCGGCGTGCGTTCTTGCGCACGGTCGGTCTGACCGGCGGCGGGGCGCGATGGTCGCCACCATGGGAGCCCTCGGCCGCGCGCCCACCGCGCGGGCCGCTCAGCGTGAACAGCCCTGCCGCGCACCGAAGCCGGACGATTTCACGCTCACCGGGCCGCGAACTCGGCTTCCCCGTCGAGGTGTTCACGAACACGAACGCGGCGTCCAGAGCGCCCTGGAGGCGATCACCCCGCGGTCCGCGGGCAGGATCGGCCTCGAAATACCGCTCAGGCTGGGGGGAGCACGACCACCGCGTCTACGGCGGCATCACCGAGACCGACCAGGACGTCACCCACATCTGGCACCCCTCCTTGCCCTTCTCCCACCACTGACGCCAGACACCCCACCTGAAGGCCGCGCCTGGCACGACACCCCCGGGCGGACCGGACGACCCCCGCTGCGCGCCCCTGATCCGGCCCGCCGGACGCGTCCACTTCGCGGGCGACTGGCCCAGCTACACCGACGCCTGGCAGCACGGCGCCTTCACCTCCGCCCGCGACGCCGTCACCTCGCTCCACGCGCGCGTGCTGTCGTCGTAACGTTCCACGCGCGCGTGGAGTTCTCGCGACACGCGCGTGCGTGCCGTGCCCGTGGCTTCCGCCCTCGGTCCCGTCACCGCGCCCTCGGTCCCGTCACCGCGGGGGACCCGGCCGCTCGTGGCGGACGGGCAGAAGCGACGGGACAGTGGGGCGCAGCGCGGGACGGGAATGCCTGTGCTCCGCACCACGTTGTGGACTAGGAACACGAGGAGGAGCGGTCACAGTGCTTGATCCGCAGGGTTTGTACGCATGGGAGCCGAAGGGCCTGGCCGTGGTGGACATGGCGCTCGCCCAGGAGTCGGCCGGACTGGTCATGCTCTACCACTTCGACGGATACATCGACGCGGGTGAAACGGGCGACCAGATCGTCGACCGGCTGCTCGACTCGCTGCCCCACCAGGTCGTGGCCCGGTTCGACCACGACCGGCTGGTGGACTACCGGGCACGCCGCCCGCTGCTGACGTTCAAGCACGACCGGTGGACGGACTACGACGAGCCCGCGCTCGACGTGCGGCTCGTCCAGGACGCCACGGGCGCGCCCTTCCTGCTGCTTTCCGGCCCCGAGCCGGACGTCGAGTGGGAGCGTTTCGCCGCCGCCGTCGAGCAGATCGTGGAGCGGCTCGGCGTCCGGCTGGCGGTGAACTTCCACGGCATCCCCATGGGCGTTCCGCACACCCGCCCCGTGGGCCTCACACCGCACGGCAACCGCACCGACCTGGTGCCCGGCCACCGCAGCCCCTTCGACGAGGCGCAGGTTCCCGGCAGCGCCGAGGCCCTCGTCGAGTACCGCCTCATGGAGGCCGGACACGACGTGCTGGGCGTCGCCGCGCACGTCCCGCACTACATCGCCCGCTCCCCCTACCCGGACGCCGCACTGACCGTCCTGGAGGCCATCACGGGCGCCACGGGCCTGGTGCTCCCCGGCATCGCGCACTCGCTGCGCAACGAGGCGCACCGCACCCAGACCGAGATCGACCGGCAGGTCCAGGAGGGCGACGAGGAACTCGTCTCCCTCGTCCAGGGCCTTGAGCACCAGTACGACGCTGCGGCGGGCGCGGAGACGCGGGGCAACATGCTGGCGGAGCCGGTGGAGATCCCGTCGGCGGACGAGATCGGGCTGGAGTTCGAGCGCTTCCTCGCGGAACGCGAAGGCGACTCGTAGGCCGTGCCGGACCCCTCGCACCGGATCCGCGGGCCGCTCCCGACCGGTGGGAAGGGTCCGGCACGGCCCGGCACCGCGCCGGACCGCCGCACCGCCCTCGACCAGGGGCGGCCTCGGCGCGTGGGGGCCGCGCCGGTGGCTGTCAGGGGCAGGCCCTAGGCTTTCCGGCATGTTGAAGGTGGGCCTGACCGGCGGTATCGGCGCCGGCAAGAGCGAGGTGTCGCGGCTCCTCGTCGAGCACGGCGCGGTCCTGGTCGACGCGGACCGCATCGCGCGGGAGGTCGTCGAACCCGGAACTCCCGGGCTCGCGGCCGTCGTCGAGGCCTTCGGTACGGAGGTGCTCGCACCGGACGGCAGTCTGGACCGTCCCGGACTGGGCTCGATCGTCTTCGCCGACCCCGGGAAACTCGCGGTCCTGAATTCGATCGTGCACCCCCTGGTGGGGGCTCGCTCCCGCGCCCTGGAGAGTGCCGCCGCGCCCGGCTCCGTGGTCGTCCACGACGTCCCCCTCCTCGCCGAGAACTCCCTCGCGGCGCTGTACGACCTCGTGATCGTCGTGGACGCCGCCCCCGCGACCCAGCTCGACCGGCTGGTGCGGCTGCGCAAGATGACCGATGCGGACGCCCGCGCCCGGATGGCCGCCCAGGCCACCCGCGCACAGCGCCTCGCGATCGCCGACGTCGTCATCGACAACGACGTACCCCTGGAAGAGCTCGAGCGGCGCGTGGGCGAGGTATGGGCGGATCTCGTGCGCCGAGCGCACGCCCGCGAGGAATAGCGGCCCGCGTCCGGGGCGTTGGACGCATGAAGTAAGGGAAGGAGTGAGCCGTGCCCGAGATCAGCGGACCGACCGGACGTACTCCGGAGACGCATGTCATCGACTTCCGTGCCGCCGAGCAGTTGCTCGCCGCGCGCGACCCACGGGGCGCGGTGAAGCTGCTCGACCCGGTGATCGCCGCGCACCCGGAGAACACGGCGGCCCGCCTGCTGCGCGCGCGTGCCTTCTTCGCCGCCGCGCAACTGCGGCCCGCCGAGCTGGAGTTCACGATCGTGCTGGAGCGCGAGCCGGACAACGCGTTCGCGCACTTCGCGCTCGCCCGCACCTACGAGCGCCAGCTCCGCCCCGAGCAGGCCAAGCGGCACTTCAGACTGGCGGCGGCGCTCGATCCGAATCCGCAGTACCTGGAAGCCGCGCGCTTCGACTCCTGAGGCCGTCCCGTGATCCACCGGGGAGTACGGGCCAGCCCTCGGACCGCCGCCGCCCACGGGTGGCGGGAGGCCCTACTGGTGGTGTTCCGGCGGCCGGTACGGCGGGATGTCACGGCTCGGCTGGTAGTGCGGGCCTTGATGGATGTGCCACAGGATCATGGTCATGTCCACGGTGGCCACGAGCCACAGCGCGCCGCAGGCGGCGGCCCACCCGGGCCGTCCGGCCAGCGCGAACGCGGTCGTTCCGAAGATCGCCCAGACCAGACCCCACGCAGTCAGCCAGAAGCGCATCCGCAGGGCACTGCGCGCTGTCGTCGGTTCACTGCCTGTACGCATGGGGATCACCGTTCCCGGACCACCATTCCCACTGAAAAACGTACTCTCGTCGTGCACGTTCACCAAAGGGACGAGGGCCGGACCGACGGGGGAGGCGACAGTGCTGCTGGAGGCGCTGCGGGCGGACGCGAGGCTCGCCGAGTGGCTGAGGGACCTGGAGAGCGAGGCCGAGCCCCGGACGGAGGCGGTGCTTCCGGACGCGGACGAGCTGGCGGACATCCTGCTCGACCTGTCCGTGGCCCACGAACACGTCAACGAGTTCGTCGCACTACGCTCCCGGCTCGCCGCGGACCGGGAGGCGATGACGCTGCTCACGCGGTGCGTCGCCCGCTTCGTACGGGACATGGGGGAGATCGGAAAGGGATGGGAGCCGCCCGCGTTCCCCGCCTCGACGGGGTCCCTCGGGCGCTGCTTCCACCTGTACGTCTTCGTCGCGGCGCTCCCGTACGTCCGCGCCTACCACCATGGTCGCGGCATCCCGGACGACGTGTCCCGGCGCACCCTCGCCGACCTCGGCCGGCAGGTGGCGGTGCACAGCAGACGGCTCGGCACGCCGGGTCTGCTGTTCCCCTGGTGGATCGCCCTGCACTTCCACGGTGAGCTGTTCCAGCTGGGCCGGCTGCAGTTCCAGCGGGCCCGGCTCGGGCAGCGCACCGGCCGTGCCGTCGCGGCGGCGGGCCTCGGCTCCGGACCGGGCGATCCCTGCCTGAGCGTGCACATAGCCGACTTCCGCGGACCGCTGTCGCCCGCCGCCTGCGAGCGGTCGCTCGCCCTGGCACGGGAGTTCTTCGCCCGGCACTACCCCGACGAGCGCTACGAGGTGGCGGAGTGCCACTCCTGGCTGCTGGACCCGCAGCTCGGGCGGTACCTGTCGGCGGACTCGAACATCATGCGCTTCCAGGAACGTTTCCGCGGCGCCTACCAGGAGACGACCCCGGACGACGGGGTGCCGGTCGGGTTCGTCTTCGGCGATCCCGAGCTGCCGGTCCGGGACCTGCCGGGACGGAGCGCGGTGGAGCGGGCGGTGGGGGACCACCTGCGGGGCGGCGGGCACTGGTACGTAGGGCACGGCTGGTTCGCGCTGCAAACTCCCTCGAACGGATGAGGGGACGCAGGAACGAGGCGATGAGGGCTGCTCGTTGGACGGGTATGAGCACGGAAATGCGTGAAGGGCACCAGGGGACCGGACCCGGCGCGATCACACCGGACGGCTGACGCGGGAGCGGTTCGAGGAGGCGTCGGGGGAGGCTGGGCTGCGGGTGGAGCGGTATCTGACGGAGGACGGCGTGCGGGTACGGGCGGTGAGGGCCTGAGGCGGCGCCCGCCGCGGGGTGGCAGAGCCGGTGGGCCGGTCGGTCCCGCTCCACGGCGATGAGTTCCGGATACCCGCCCGGTCTATCCCTGCGACAGCACCCCGTACCGCTGCGCACAGGAGACCTCATGTCCGACACCACCGTCCCCGCCACCCCGGCCGCGTCCACCTCCGCCGACCCGTCACGCTCCCGCGTCCCGCGCGCCCGGGGCGCGCGGATCACACTGGGCGCCCTGCAGATCGTGCTCGGTCTCTTCTACGTGTTCGCGAGCGCCCTGCCCAAGCTCATCGCGCACCCGTCGGCGGCCGAGTCCTTCGACAAGCTCGGCTGGGGCAGCACGGGCATGTACCTCATCGGCACGCTGGAACTCGCGGGTGGTGTCGCCCTGTTGATCCCGCTGCTGTCCTCGGTGGCGGCGGTGGCGCTCAGCGCGCTGATGGTCGGCGCCTTCATCGTGAACATCACGGTGCTGCACGGACCGTACGTGGCGACCCCGCTCATCCTGATCCTGCCGCTCGCGCTGATCGCGTGGGCACGCAGGAGTCACAACGCCGAGCTGGTCCGACTGGTACGACGACGGGCGTGACCGCTGCACCACGTCGAGGGCTCCCCGCCGTGGTCGGGGAGCCCTCGACGACGTGAGGGACGGGGACCGGCCACTCGTACGACTTACGTCCGGCGTCCGGCGACTGACGTCCGGCGCCCGGTCGCGGGTAGCCGGCGGCCGTTGCGAGACCGGCCCCGCTCCCCAGGGGGCCGGGACCCGTGACGTCCGGGCGTCAGGGCGCCTCGGGACCGCCGAGGCCCCGGAGGCGTTCCATGTCGCGACGGTCCCGCTTGGTGGGGCGCCCCGCGCCCCGGTCGCGGACACCCGCCGGGGCGACGGCCTCGCGCGGAGGCGGCGGCGGACTGTTGTCCACGAAGCACTCGGCCGCGACGGGCGGCCCGACCCGCTTGCGGATCACGCGCTTCACCACGACGATCCGCTCCCGGCCGTCGTGCCGCAGGCGGACCTCGTCGCCCACGCGCACCGCGTACGCGGGTTTGACGCGCTCGCCGTTCACCCGCACATGACCGCCCCGGCACGCGGTCGCGCCCATCGAGCGGGTCTTGACCAGACGTACCGACCAGATCCAACTGTCGACGCGGACGCTCTCGCCGCCCGCCGGACGCGCGGCCACGGCGGCGGCCGCCGTGTCGCCGGAAGCCGTCGCGCCGTCGTCCGTGTTCTTCTTCTCGTCGTCCCGCTCGACGTCCGCACCCTCAGAAGCCATGCCCCGACTCTAGAAGACGTCGCCCGGCCGGGCCGCATTTCCGTTGGGCGCCCCCTCGGGCGGCGGGGGGCGCTGCCGCCCGGTCGTACGGTGGGTACATGGACAGAGGCCACCCGGGCAGCGGCGATCTCACCGGTTTCACAGGCCGCGGCGGCCTCGAGGGCCCGGCAGGTCGCGTCGGCCCGGCCGATCCCACAGCATCGGCGGACCTGGCCGACCTGGCCGACCTGGCGGAACTGGACGGGCGGATCACCGGGTGCCGGGCCTGTCCGCGGCTGGTGGAGTGGCGTGAGGAGGTGGCCCGCACCAGACGTGCCGCCTTCGCCGACCAGACGTACTGGGGCCGTCCCGTCCCGGGTTTCGGGCCGCCCGACGCGTCCCTGCTGATCGTCGGTCTGGCGCCCGCCGCGCACGGCGCCAACCGGACCGGCCGCATGTTCACGGGCGACCGCTCGGGCGACGTGCTCTACGCGGCGCTGCACGAGGTGGGACTGGCCTCCCAGGGGACGGCCGTGAGCGCGGACGACGGACTGTCCCTGCACGGCGTACGGATCACCTCGCCGGTGCGCTGCGCCCCGCCCGCCAACAAGCCCACCCCCGAGGAGCGGGACACCTGCCGGCCCTGGCTGGTGCGCGAACTGGAACTGCTGCGGCCCTCCCTCCGCGCGGTCGTCATCCTCGGCGCCTTCGGCTGGCAGGCCGCGCTCCCCGCATTCGCCCAGGCGGGCTGGGAGGTGCCGCGCCCCCGCCCGGCGTTCGCGCACGGAACGCGGGTCACCCTCACGTCACCCGGGCGGCTCGACCTCTTCGGATGTTTCCATGTCAGCCAACGGAACACGTTCACCGGACGGCTGACCCCCGCCATGTTGCGGGAGGTGCTGCGCACGGCGGCCTCGGCGGCGGGGCTGGGAACGCCGGACTGACGTATCACACCGGCGACACGCACGACAAAAGTCTCAGCGAGCTCCTGTCGGACCACCCTCAGGCCCAGTGGTTCGCCCACCGCACGTGACAGGCCGCCACCCCCACAGGAGAAAACGCAGATGGACAAGGAGCGCGCTGTGGAACGTCGACGACTCCTGGCCGTCCTGGCCGCCCTGACCGTCGCCACCGGCTGCTCGGCCCACGACAGCGAGGCGGGGCCCTCCCGATCGGCATCCTCGGACGGGGCGCGCCATGCCGTCGAAGCCGATCAGGGGCGGACGGGAATGGAAGATCAAGGGCGTCCGGATCGACTACGACATGGGTCCTGACACCGGATCGGCCCGCCTTCTCGCCGTGGGCGACGCGGGTAGGTCCCTGCACGACACCTTCACTGTTCACACAGGAGAAGGGGGTGTGGCACCTGGCCTTCTTCACGCATCAGCCGAACGGGAAGGGCAAGGAGTCCTCCTCGACCGACAAGCCCGCCTCCTGACACCACCCGAGCAGCCTCCCCGTGCCGTGTTCACGCCGTGGCCCCCGGCGCGGGGAGGCGCAGTTCGGCCCACACCGTCTTGCCGGGGGTGCTTTGGCGCGGGGCGACACCCCAGGTGTCGGCGAGGACGTCGACGAGGAGGAGGCCGCGGCCCGACTCGCCGACTGGGCACGGTGTTCCCCGGTTCGGGAGCTTCTCGGCGCGGGTGTCGGTGACTTCGACCCGGAGCGCGCCTCCGGTCTGCGTGAGGCGGAGACCGACGTCGCGTCCGGGCACGTGACCATGGCGGACGGCGTTCGCGGTGAGCTCCGCCGTGATGAGGGTGACCGTCTCGTTGGCCGGTGAGGCGTAGGGATGGCCCCACGCATGCAGACGGTGGGAGACGAGACGGCGGGCGAGTCGTGCGCCGCGTGGGGTGGAAGTGAATCGCATGGCGAACTCGTGTACGCACGCGAGGCGTTGCGGCATATGCCCTTGTAGGGGAGTTGTGGGCTTCATGACGTCAACGGTCGTGGCGCGTGCGTAGCTTTGAACAGGCATGGCGCGCCGACCGCTGCCGCTTGTACGTGACGGGTCCGCGGTTGTACGTGGAGCGAGGCGTGACCGGCCTTCCCTGCGGCGCGTTGGTCGCGGGAGCGAATGCGGTGGTACGTACGGAGGGTGCCGGACGTGGAGGAGCAGCAGGCCGAGGGGGAGTACGAGTTCGGGACAGGCATCCTGCATGTGTTCGGGCGTCAGCTGAAGCTGTGCCGGGAACGGGCGGGTCTGGACCGGACCGAGTTGGGGGCACGGACGGGGTACTCGGCGTCGACGGTCGCCTCGTTCGAGCAGGGTCGGCGGATTCCCCCGGCGAGATTCATCGACACCGCCGACGAAGTGCTGGACGCGGGCGGCGTGCTGAAAGCGGGGAAGGGGGAGGTGGCTCGGGCGCAGTATCCGGCGTTCTTCAGGGATGCGGCCAGGTTGGAGGCGGAGGCGGTCGAGCTGCATGTGTATGACACGCACCTGGTCAACGGCCTTTTACAGACAGAGGAGTACGCGCGGGCCGTGTTCGCCATGTGGCGGCCTCTGCTGGAGGAGCAGGTCATCGAAGAGCGTGTCCTTGCGCGACTGGCGCGCCAGGAGATCTTTGCGCGTCGTCCGGCGCCGAACCTGAGCTTCGTGATCGAGGAGGCTGTACTCATGCGTCCGCTCGGTGGGGACGCCGTCCGGCGGGGGCAGTTGGAACAGCTCCTGCTGGCCGGAGAGAGGCGAAATGTCGAGGTACAGGTGATGCCGCTCTCCCGCCTGGAACATGCGGGACTGGCCGGCCCGTTTACCTTGATGGAGACCAGGGACGAGCGCAGGATCGCCTACACGGAGGTGCAAGGTGACAGCCGCGTCCACACGGACCGCGGCAAGGTCAGGATGCTTGAGTCCGCGTACGGAATTCTTCGCGCGCAGGCCCTCACCCCGACAGAATCGCTCGCATTGATCGAAAGACTGTTGGGAGAGAGATGAGCGGGGAAGCGGTCGGGCCGGAGAAAGTTGACCTGGCTTGGTTCAAGAGCAGCTACAGCGCCGGTGACGGAGGTCAGTGCGTGGAGGTGGCTGCTGAGATCGGAGTTCTCTACGTCCGCGACTCGAAGCGCAGAACCGGCCCCGCGCTGAGCCTCGCACCCACCGCCTGGACGGAGTTCATAGGCTTCGCGACCGGGATCCGGGAACGCGGCGTCGAATAACCCTTCGAAAAGGCCCCGTTGTCACTGCTACCGTCACCGACGTGGCGAAACTCAATCAGATCATCGCAGTGGAGAAGGGCGTCAAGTCCAAGTCGCATCAGGACCTGACGGCGGCCCATCACGGGCTGCAGAAGCCCGCGTTGCTGGCCGGTATCTCCCGGACCTACCAGCCGAAGGACGAGGAGGGCGAGCAGTTGCCGCCCGAGTCCACGCGGGTGCAGGTGCAGGCCGAGGACGTGCTCCGGGACACCGCGGGGACGCTCACGCGGCTGTTCGATGTGACCGCCACCAAGGACTGGGCCAACTGCGCGGCGCGGGCGGACGTGAAGGTGGACGGCCGGGTGCTCGTCGCCGACGTACCCGTCTCCTACCTGTTGTTCCTGGAGAAGCAGCTCACCGACATCAACACCTTCGTCAGGAAGCTGCCGGTACTCGACGCCTCCGAGTCCTGGGTGCAGGACCCCTCCACCGACGCGTGGAAGACCGAGCCCGTCCGCACCCTGCGCACGAAGAAGGTCCCGCGCAACCATGTGAAGGCCGAGGCCACCGAGAAGCACCCCGCGCAGGTCGAGGTGTACTACGAGGACATCCCCGTCGGGTACTGGACGACCGTGAAGTTCTCCGGCGCCCTGCCCGCCCGGCGCGTGAACGAACTCCTCGACCGCGTCGAGAAGTTGCAGCAGGCCGTCAAGTTCGCCCGCGAGGAGGCGAACGGCGTGGATGTCGTCGACCAGCGCGTCGGGGACTCCGTTTTCGGCTACCTGTTCGGGTAGCCTCTGAATCTCCCCGGCCACGACGCACCACGGCCGGGGCGCGCGAGGAGCGCAAGCTGAACCTGAAGCTTGTCGTGAACGCACGGTTCCAGTGGAGGTTCGAGCCCTCCCCGCGGCACCCAACGGCACTCCCCACAGTGCCCACGCGCCGCGGTAGCCCAAATCGGCAGAGGCAGACCGTGATGAATCTCAGACTCTTGCTCCAGACTCAGCATTCGCCGCCGATCGCCGGATCGACCGGGCCCAGGCCCCAGTACGTCGAGATGCTGGTTCAAGTCCAGCCCGCGCAGCTCGATGCGTGGTGGTCCAAAGGCAGGACGCGGCGACATAACGACTGACCTGGGTCCTCAAGCGTGCCGGCGTGTGACATGGGCGGCATCACAGGGTCCGGGGGCCGGCTACGCCCTCGGACCCGCTTCTCTTTCCCGGGTACGCTCCCCGATCTGTTTCCCGTCACCGCGAGCGGAGTCGCGTTCGTAAAAAACGCCCGGACGGGCGGCGCCCCGCCACCGCGCCGCTCGCGGGCTGAACACCGTCCCTGCGACGGCCCGACGCGGCTGTCGGAGGGATGGCGCGCGAGTCGGTCGAAAGAACTTGGTGATGCGCCGATGAGTTCCGTCCCCGCGTCCGGTCACCACACCGAAGGCACCGTTCGGTAGGAGGGACACATGACGCTTCCGCGGATCGTCTCGCGCGAGGAGTGGCACACCGCGCGCGAGGAACTGCTGGTCAAGGAGAAGGCGGCTACGCGCGCGCGGGACGCGCTGGCGGCGGCGCGGCGCGGCCTGCCCATGGTCGAGATCGACAAGGAGTACGTGTTCGAGAGCGGCGACGGGAAGGCGACGCTGCTCGACCTCTTCGCGGGGCGCCACCAACTCGTGGTCTACCACTTCATGTTCGCCCCGGAGTGGGACGCGGGCTGTCGCAGCTGCTCGGCCTTCCTCGACCAGATCGGGCATCTCGCGCATCTGCGGGCCCGCGGCACCGAGTTCGCCGCCGTCTCCCGGGCGCCGTACACGAAGATCCTGCCGTTCAAGGCCCGTATGGGCTGGACCCTGCCCTGGTACTCGTCCCGCGAGAGCGACTTCACCTACGACTTCCAGGCGTCCTTCGGGGGCGACGAGCCCTACGAGCGGCCGGGGATGAGCTGTTTCCTGCGGGAGCGCGACCGGGTGTTCCACACGTACTCGACGTACGAGCGCGGCCTCGACGGGCTCGGCTCCACGACCACCCTGCTGGATCTCACCGCACTCGGACGGCAGGAGGAGTGGGAGGAGCCCGCGGGACGGGCGTCCGCGCTCGGGGCGCCTGCGGGCAGCGAGCGGATCCGCTACCACGACGAGTACGAGGACTGAGCCGGGGACGAGGACTGAGCCGGGTACGAGATCGGGTCGCGTACGAGAACGGACAGGAAACACGCGTGGAAGGAGAGTTCCCTCACAGCAAGCGGTGAACTCGTGTCGGCTACGTCTCAGTACCGTCACTGGGCGAGCCCTTCACCCCGCCCCTGGCGTTTAACTCTATGAGTCGCTCAACTTTTGAAGTACAGCGCTGCATGGAGGTACAGGGTGAACGGGCGAATGGTGCTGGAGCGCTTTCCCGCCGGCGGACCACGCGGTTCGTGGCCCGCCGAGGAGTTCGCGCACGCGTGCCGCCTGGAGGGTCAGGCCGCGGAGGTCGTCATGGACCTCGCCTCGGACGCGTTCCTGGTGATCGTGCGCGGCGGGGAACTCGTCGAGTAGCGTTCCGCGCCGGATCAACCCGCCTTCGGGGCGGGCAGCTTCGAGGTGAACTGCTCCGCCTGCAGCGAGTACAGCTCGGCGTAGACGCCGCCCGAGGCGAGCAGTTCGTCGGGGCTGCCGGACTCCACGAGACGGCCCTGTTCGAGTACGTGTACAAGATCGGCGTGGCGGACCGAGGCCAGCCGGTGGGTGATGAGGATGACCGTCTGCCCGGTGCCCGCCAGCGCCCGGATCTTCTCGAACACCTCCAGTTCGGCCCGCGCGTCGAGGGCCGCGGTCGGCTCGTCCACGATCAGGATGCGGCCGCGGCGGTACGCGGCCCGCGCGATGCCCAGACGCTGCCACTGCCCGCCCGACAGCTCGTGTCCGCCGCTGAATCCCCGGGCGAGGAGCGTGTCCAGGCCGCGGGGCAGGTCGGCGACCACGTCCTCGGCGCCGGCCTCCGCGACCGACGAGGCGACGCGCTCGTCGGTCAGCGGGGCCGAGGCCCGTCCGACCGCGACGTTGACGCGGGCCGTGAACGGCCACCGCTTGAAGTCCTGGGCCACCATCGCGATGCGCCCGGCCAGTTGCTGCCGGTCGACGGTCACCACGTCGACGTCGTCCCACAGGATCCGGCCCCGCTCGGGCGCGTAGAGGCCCGCGAGCAGTTTCACCAGGGTCGTCTTGCCCGATCCGTTCTCGCCGACGAGCGCCACGATCCTGCCCAGCGGCAGCCGGAGGGTGACATCCACGAGCGCGGGCCGGGTCGACGCGCCCGGATAGGTGAACGTGACGTTCTCGAAGCGGATCTCGCTCGGATCCTCGGGGAGCGGATCGCCGCCCACCGGGATCGCGCGCTCGGCCGCTTCGACGTACAGACGCTGCAGGTCACCTACGAACAGGGCCTCCTCGTGCAGGGAGTTGACCTCGAGGACGAGGGTGTCGAGGCTCGCGGAGCCGGTGCGGATCGCGAGCACGGCCGTCCCCGCCACCGAGAGCGCCATCGCACCGGTGACCAGCAGCGCGCCGAGCGTCGCGTACGTCGCCACCGTGGCCAGCCCCGTCCAGGCCGCCGCGATGAGGCCGGTACGGGCGGAGAGGCGGGCCAGCCGGGCCTGTTCCGCCTCCGCGGTCTCCGACATCGAGCGGAAGTGACGCAGCAGGAACGGGCCGACCCCGTGCACGCGGATCTCCGGAGCCGCCTCGGGCTCGGTCAGCAGGTTGCTGATCAGATGCCCGGCGCGCGCGTGCTGCACCCAGGTGTGGAAGGACTCGTAGCGGCGGCGGGCGATGGTCAGGGAGCTCCAGGCGCTCGGCAGAGTCATCGTCACGAGCAGCGGGAGCAGGGCGGGGTGCAGCACGGTCAGCACGCCCGCGGCCGCGGTCAGGGAGATCATCGCGTTCACGACGCGGGTGGCGATCGCGATCATGCGCCGGGCCGACGAGGCGCCGTACTGCGCGGTGTCCAGAAGTTTGTGGAAGGCGTCGTCCTCGATCGCGGACAGCTCCACGGCCGCGGCGCGTTCCAGATAGAGCTCGGTCGCCACCCGCTCCACCTTGGGTTCCAGACGTCCGGTGGCGTAGGTGGAGGCCGCCCGCAGCAGCGCGGACAGCAGCATCACCACGGCGACCGTGACCAGCGCCGGTAGGGCTCCGCGCAACCGGTCCTGGACCGGGCCGTTCGTCATCAGCCTGCCCAGCACGCTGTTGACGGCCAGCAGGCTCACCGCCTGCGCCGCGCCCCGGGCCAGCTCGGCGACGAGCACGATACGGGCGGCGCGGCGGTCCGCCGTCCAGGCGAGCCGGAAACTGGAGGCGAGCAGCGCCGGCAGCCGGGTCACCATCGCGCGGAAGTTCAACTCCAGGAACGCGTCGGAGTGCTGGGACCATCCCATGTCGTAGCGCAAGGGGCCGCCGAAGAGCAGGTGTTCCGACGCGGAGGGCGCTGTCTTTTCGTGGTCGCGCCTCTTCTTCGGCGCCGCTCGCCGAGCCTCCCCGTGGTCCGGCTCCGACGTCGACCCGGGCTCCGTCCCCGGCGCGCGTCCCCGTGCCGAGTCGGGCGGCTCCTCCTGTGCCGAGTCGGGCGGTGGCTTATGCGCCGAGTCCGGCGGTGGCCTCCGTGCCGAGTCGGGTGATGGCTTCCGCGCGGATTCGGACGGTGCTTCCCGTGCCGAGTCGGGTGGCGCTTCTCCTTCCGCTTTCCGTTCCGCTTCCTGTGCTGCTTCGGGCGCCGATGTGTGCGTCGTCCTCTGCACCGGCTCCCCTGCCGAACTCCCCACCATGGGCCTCCCCCGGGTACGGACGAACGGTGCCCTCCCCAGGAACGCCGCCCTTCACGCACCGCGGCGACGGGGCGCGGGTGGCGACCGGCGCACTTCGGACCCGCCCGGAAGCCCCCGGCCGCGGCGGTCTACACGCTGATCGGGCGCGACCAGACGGGGGTCGTCCCCGTGATCCGGCACAGGGCCAGATAGAGCGGGATCGGAGGGGTGTACGGCAGGGTGCCGTGCGGTCTGTGGATGAGTCCGGGAGCGAGCGGCGCGTCCGGTACGACCGCGCCGGTGGCGTAGTGGGCGGGCGCGGGCCAGTCCAGGGCCACATCGGACTCGGAGGGCACGAGCCACCACCACTGCGCCCTGTCGGCGTACACACAACCCACGCGGGGCAGCCGCGACAGCAGCAGAGGACCGAACGGGGCGGGTACGGCCACCGCGTCGCACCCCAGCGGCACGGCCATTCCCTCGGGTACGGGGAGACGTCTGACGGCTCCGGACGCGGCCCGCGCGCGCTTCAGGCGGACCAGTGTGTCCAGGCCCAGGACCCCAGCGGCGGGTCCTGCGGCTGACGTACCCCTCACAGCCATTCGGTTCCCGTGCACCGGGACGATTCCGTCCCGGTGCCCCACGATGCTTCGGTTCCCGTGCCCCGCGACGATTCGGTCCCGGTGCCCCGCCCTTCGGACGCCGGCTTCTTCGCGGTCCAGCCGAGGTCGGACCGGGCCGATTCGGCGCCCGTCGAGGGGCAGCGTGGAAGGTCCGCCCAGACCAGCAGTCCCGGCCCGGTGTCCTGCGCGCCCCAGGCCCGGCACACGGCCGCGACGAGCGGCAGGCCCCGGCCGTGCTCCTCGTCGGGACGCTGCGGCGAGGGGTGCGGCTCGCCCGGAGCGCGGCCCTCGTCCCGTACGGCTATCCGCACCAGGTCGTCGTTGTCGTGCAGTTCGCACACCACCCGCCGGCTCGCGCTGTGCAGGATGGCATTGGTGACCAGCTCGGACACGACGAGGACAGCCGTGTCACAGGTGTCGTCGGACATGGCCCAGCCGGCGAGCCGGGCACGCGTCAGATGCCGCGCCTGAGCGACGGAAGCCGGGTGTGCGGCCAGCTCGAAGCGGAACCGGCGCCCGCGGGCCGCGCGCGAGCGCAGCCCTGCGATGGCACGGAGACCGGAACGGTCTACGGCGGTGTCTGTTCCTAAAGGCGCGGACGGAGTCACGCCTGCCACTATCGCCCCGCCGTGGACACTTGGCAAGTGTCACTCTGAAAAATGCAGAGTGCCGTGTGACTCCGAGAAGGGCCGTGGCACACTGCAGGCAACAGCACGCCGAGCGGCGCCAGTTGGGATCGTCGAAGAAGACGGACGAAACCCGGGACGGCGCCGCCCGTTCTGTCAGGACTCGGTGTCCGGCCCGGGAGCGGTGTCGCTCGGGGCTCAGTGTCGTTCAGGACTCACAGGACTTCAGTGGAGGTGGGACGTGAGCGAACCGCGGTCCGCGCCGACGGTCGGTCAGGTCGTCCTCGGCCGGCGCCTGCTGGACCTGCGCGAACGCGCGGGCCTCAAGCGTGAGGAGGCCGCGCGCATCCTGCGTGTCGCGCCGGCCACGGTCCGCCGGATGGAGATGGCCGAGGTCTCCCTCAAGATCCCGTACCTCCAGCTGCTGCTGAAGTCGTACGGGATCTCCGACGAGGAGGCCGAGGCCTTCGTCCAACTGGCCGAGGAGGCCAACCGGCCCGGCTGGTGGCAGCGCTTCCACGACATCCTGCCGGGCTGGTTCTCGATGTACGTCAGCCTGGAGGGCGCGGCCACCCTCATCCGGTCGTACGAACCCCACTTCGTCCCCGGCATCCTGCAGACCGAGGAGTACGCCCGAGGTGTCATGAAGTCGGGCGCCGTGGGCCAGACCAGACCCGAGGACATCGAGCGCCACGTGGCGCTGCGTATGCAACGCCAGGATCTGCTCACCCGCGAGGGCGCACCCCGGATCTGGGCCGTGATGGACGAGACGGCCCTGCGCCGCGCCGTCGGCGGCCCCGAGGTGATGCGCGCCCAGGTCGACAGGCTCATCGAGGCCACGAAGCTGCCCAACGTCACCCTCCAGGTCGTCCCGTTCTCCACGGGGCCGCACCCCGGCACGTACGGGCCCTTCGTGCTGTTTCGTTTTGCCATGCCGGAGCTCCCGGACATGGTCTACAGCGAGTACCTGACCGGCGCCGTCTATCTGGACGGGCGTTCCGAGGTGGCGACCCACCTCGAGGTCATGGACCGCATGGCGGCTCAGGCCGCGACGGCACATCGTACGAAGGAGATCCTCGTGGATCTCCGCAAGGAGTTGTGAATGGACAACATCAAGCAGCGGATGCGCAACGAGCGGATCTACAACGGAATGCCGGCCCGTGAACTCGGCAGCGAGGGCTGGCACAAGCCCTGGAGCGGAGGCAACGGCGGCAACTGCCTGGAAGCGATGAAACTCGCCGACGGGCGGATCGCGGTGCGCCAGTCGGCGGACCCGGACGGACCCGCACTGATCTACACGCCCGGCGAGATGACCGCGTTCATCCAGGGGGCCAAGGAAGGGGTGGCGGACTTCCTTCTCTCCTGACCCCCTTGCCCTCCTCCTGAACTCTGTTGAATGCAGTTGAACCCCCCTAAGACAGTGTCGAATTGACCACAATTGACCACCCATCGAGATAGGGAAGAACCCGGAGGCCCGACGCGGACTCGGAGACCCGATACCGACTCGGAGGCCCGATACGGACTCGGAGGCATGACGCGGACCCGGAGGCATGACGGTGCGGGGCGTGGCCGTCGCCGGTGACGGCGGACTGGTCAACCCGGTGGCAGCGCCTCGCACAACGCCTCCAAGGCCGCCCCGTACGCGTGTTCCGAGGGCGTCGCGTACCCCACCACCAGCCCGTCCGGCACGGGCGTCGTCGCCCGCGGGTGCCGGAACTCGGCGAGTCCGTCCAGCGCGACGCCCTGCCACGTCGCGGCCTTGACCGCCGACCGCTCGGTCCCGGGCGGCAGTCCCAGTACCGCGTGCAGTCCGGCCGCGATCCCGGTGACGTCGATGTGCGGCGCCCGCTCGGCGAGCGCCGCGACGAGCCGGTCGCGCCGTTTCCGGTACCGCTGCCGCATACGGCGCACATGGCGGTCGTACGACCCCGAGGCGAGGAAGTCCGCGAGCGCCAGCTGGTCCGGGGCGCTCGCCCAGGCCTCCCGCTCACCCTTGGCCGCGAGGACGGCGTCGACGTACCGCTCCGGAAGGACCATCCAGCCCAGCCGCAGCGCGGGCGACAGGCTCTTGCTGACCGAGCCGATGTGGACGACCCGCTCCGGGTCCATTCCCTGCAGGGCGCCGACGGGCTTGCGGTCGTAGCGGAACTCCCCGTCGTAGTCGTCCTCCAGGATCAGCCCGCCGCGCGCGCGTGCCCAGTCGACCACCGCGGCCCGCCGCGCCGGATGCAGCGGGCCGCCGGTCGGGAACTGGTGCGCGGGCGTGAGCAGTACGGCCCGCTCCCGGTCCAGTCCGTCCACCTGGGCGCCGTCCTCGTCCAGGGGCAGCGGCACGGTCCGTACGGACGCGGCGGTCAGCAACTCACGGTGGAAGCCGAGACCGTACGACTCGACGGCCACCGGCCCCCGCAGGACCTGAGGGAACAGCAGCCGCAGAGCGTGCGCGAACCCGGAGCAGATCACGATCCGCCCCGGTTCGGCGCGTACGCCGCGGGTCCGTGTCAGGTACTCGGCGAGGGCCTCGCGCAGCTCGCGCCGCCCCGCCGGATCACCCGGCCCGAAGGCCTCGTTGGGTGCCTGCTGGAGGGCCCGGCGGTACGAGGCGAGCCAGGCGGACCGCGGGAACGACGACGCGTCGGGCGTGCCCTGCCGCAGATCGTGCCGGGGGCCCCGGGCGGGCGCGGGCGCCTTCTTCGGTACCCGCGCGGCGGCGCCCGGCGGTGCGGTGTTCCCCCACTGCCTCAAGGGCGTGGCGACCCGGGTGCCCGAGCCCTGGCGGGCGGTCAGCCAGCCCTCGGCTACGAGTTCGGCGTACGCGTCGGCGACCGTGTTGCGCGCCATGCCCAGATCGGCGGCGAGCGAGCGGTACGGCGGCAGCCGCGTGCCCGGCGCCAGCCTTCCGCCGCGCACGGCGTCGCGCAGCGCCCGGATCAGGGCGGCCCGGCGGCCGCCCGGCCCGGACAGCTCCAAGTGCAGGTCCGCGCCGATCCGTTCCGCAGAATTGACCCATGTTTCCGCCATCGAAATGAACCCTACAACGGGTCTTTCCGCCCTCTAGATTCATGGTCATGACGACGAACACGAAGGCGAACACGAAGGCGAACACGGGCCCGAGCGCGGGCACGAACACGGGCACGAACACCGGCTCGGAGCGTGCGGCGGGCGTCCCCGCGGGATCGGCGCCCGCGCCCGCCGTCGCCGGGCGTCCCCGCCTCGACCTCGCGAAGTCCGCCCCGAAGGTCTTCCGGGCCCTGATCGGCTTCGACGCGGCGGCCCGGGAGGGACTCGATCCCGCCCTCGTCGAACTGATCCAGATCCGTTCCTCGCATCTCAACCACTGCGCGTACTGCCTCCACATGCACACCAACGACGCCCGCAAGGCCGGTGAGAGCGAGGACCGGCTGCACATGGTCCCGGTGTGGCGCGAGGCCCGCCACTTCTTCACCGAACGGGAGTGCGCCGCCCTCGCCCTCACCGAGGCGGTCACCCTGGTCGCCGACGGCGGTGTCCCGGACGACGTCTACGCACGGGCCGCCGCGGTCTTCGACGACCAGGAACTGGCCCACGTCCTCGCCCTGATCCTCACGATCAACACCTGGAACCGGGTCGCGCTGTCGACGGCGAAGATCGCGGGGACGGACACCCGCTGAGGGGAGGCCCGGGGGCCGTCGCGGGAACCGGGTGCGGCCGGGAGGGCGCCCTGTGCCGTCGTCCGCCGGTCACACGGACCCGGCCCCCGGTCGGTACGGACCCGCCCGCAGTCGGTACGGACCCGCCCCCGGTCGTACGGACCCGCCTACGCCGTCATGGGGCGGTCGTACGGGCCGATCGGCGCCGGCAGATTGGAGGCTCCCGTCAGTGCGCGGTCCACCGCGGCCGCCACCGCGCGGCCCTCGGCGATGGCCCACACGATGAGGGACTGGCCACGGGCCGCGTCCCCGGCGACGTACACCCGCGGAACATTGGTCGCGAAACCGGCGTCCCGGGTGATCGTGCCGCGCGTGTCGAGGGCCAGACCGAGCTGGTCGATCAGACCGTCGTGCCGGTCCGGGCCCGAGAAGCCGAGGGCGAGCAGCACGAGGTCGGCCGGGAGGGTCCGGCCGGAACCCGGGACGGGGCGGCGGCCCGCGTCCACCTCGACCAGGTGCAGCGAGCGCACCCGTCCCCGGGCGTCCCCGGTGAAGTGGAGCGTGGACGCGGCGAAGACACGCGCGTCCGCGTGCGCCGTCGGCGCCGTCTCCAGGTCCCGGGCCTCCTCGTGCGCGGCCGAGAGCCGGTAGATCTTCGGATAGGTGGGCCACGGCTCGATGTCGTGGTCGCGCTCGTCCTCCGGCTGCGGATAGATGTCGAGTTGGGTCACGGACGCCGCGCCCTCACGTACCGCCGTCCCCAGACAGTCCGCTCCCGTGTCGCCGCCGCCGACGATGACGACGTGCTTGCCGGCCGCGGACAGCGGCGAGACCTCCAGATCGCCCTCGCACACCCGGTCGGCGAACGGCAGATACTCCATCGCCTGATGGATGCCGCTCAACTCCCTTCCTGACACGTCCAGTTCGCGCCAGGCCGTGGCTCCCGTGGCGAGCACCACGGCGTCGTAGCGGGTCCGCAGCTCCGACGCCGTGAGGTCCCGCCCGATCGTCGTCGAGGTACGGAACTTGGTTCCCTCCGCGCGCATCTGCTCGAGGCGTCTGTCCAGGTGGCGCTTCTCCATCTTGAACGCGGGGATGCCGTACCGCAGCAGGCCGCCGATCCGGTCGGCCCGCTCGTAGACGGCGACGGTGTGACCGGCCCGGGTCAACTGCTGGGCGGCGGCGAGCCCGGTGGGCCCCGATCCGACCACCGCGACCGTCCGCCCGGAGAGCCGCTCCGGCGGGCTCGGTGGCGTGAAGCCGTCCGCCCAGGCACGGTCGGCGATGGCCACCTCGACGTTCTTGATGGTCACCGCGGGCTGGTTGATCGCGAGGACACAGCCCGACTCGCACGGCGCGGGGCACAACCGCCCGGTGAACTCGGGGAAGTTGTTCGTCGCGTGCAGCCGGTCGCTCGCCGCACGCCAGTCGTCGCGGGAGACGAGGTCGTTCCACTCGGGGATCAGGTTGCCGAGCGGACAGGCTTCGTGACAGAAGGGGACGCCGCAGTCCATGCAGCGGTCGGCCTGGCTCCTGATGATCGGCAGCAGCGCGCCGGGGACGTACACCTCGTTCCAGTCCCGCACCCGTTCCTCGACGGGCCGGCGCGGGTACTCCTCGCGCGGAGTGGTCATGAATCCCTTGGGATCGGCCATGGCCGTCCCCCTTGCGTGCGCGTACCGTCACGGAGCCGCACGGGCGTCGGACACCTTCGGCCACGCTCTTCGGGCGGCACCCCTCTCCCGCCACGATACGACGCCTTACCTGGCCCTGCCGCTCAGGTGACGACCGGCCCGCCCCCCGGACGGAGCCCGCCGCGCGCCACGGGCGAGAGCGCCCCCGTGTGCTCAGGGTGTGAGCGCCCCGTCACCCTCGCGTGCTCAGGTGAGGGCCAGCGTGTACGAGATCGCCGCGGCGGCCGACGCGACCGCGCGCACGTGGTTCCATCTCGTCCACCCGCGTACGTACGAGCGCCAGTGCACGGCGGCCTCCGGGCTGCCCGGGTCCAACCGCAGGAGCGCGTCGTTGCGCGGGACGTTCGCGACGACCGTCACCCCGAACGACCCGAACAGATACAGAGCGCTGCCGAGCAGCAGCTCCACCGTCCCGTCCTCGGGCAGCAGCACGAAGGTGACCACGCCGAGCACGGCGCACAGCCCGGCCGACCCGACGAACAGCAGCATGAACGCCGGTCGGACCGCGGCCGTGTTGATCGCGTTCATCGCCGCCACACCCTGTGCGGGCGGCAGCGCGGCCAGCCCCCGCATCACGAAGGCCGAGAACCCGTAGAACACCCCCGCCACCGACCCGCAGCCGAGCACCCCCAGCACCGTCAGCACGAGATACGGCCCATCGATCATGACAACCCCCGTGTCGTCGTTCCCCGAAGCCAAAGATCCTGCACGGCGCCCCCCGGTCCCCACAAGTGAAATCCCTCGCGGCGACCGCGACCATGGCCGAGGTGCCCGGACCCATGCGCGAGCGTCCACGAGCCGTCCACGAGCAGGTCACCGCCGCCACCCACGCCCCCTTCGCACGCCGCCTCGCACGCTGTCGCGCATGGGGTGGCGCGCATGGTGGCGCGCACGCGGCTGAGGTCACCCGTCACGCGCCCGCCGTCAGTTCGTCGCGCCACCCCTGGAGCCGAGCCTCCACGGCGGGCGCGATCCGCCGCCGCGCCTCGTGCCGCGGCACGCCACTCATCAGCAGCTGGTCGTACGGCGTGTCGACGTGCCGTACGGACGCCCGGACCGCGGAGGCCACCGCCCCCTCGGACAGCGCGCGGCCCACCGCACTGCGCCCCACCCTTCCGCTCCCACGTACCGAGGCGTACGTGGCGATCTCCCGCGCCCGCTCGGCCGGACAGCCGGGGAACAGCCGGCGTATCTCCCCCCCGAACGCGTCCGTGAACCGCTGGTCCTCGGCCTCCCTGCGCCGCGCGTCCCGCGCACGCCGCCGCCGTCGCGCCTCGGCGTCCTCCAGGCACCACTCCTCGGCCCGGGCGAGCGCCGTCTCCTCGACGAGCACGCCTTGCCGCTCGTACCGGCTCTGTCGCCGGTTGAACCGCACCACCACCGCCGACAGCACGCTGCCTTCCCGTGATCTGCGGGTCAGCGCGGTGTCACCGCGCGGCAGGAACACCAGATGCCCCAGGTCCGCGCAGTCCACGCAGCGCGGCGATCCCTCCTCCAGCACCAGCAGTGCCAGCGGTCCGGTCCGGCACTCGGCACAGTGCCGTTTCCTGAGCGGCTGGATGACGAGAAGTCCGCCGCGGGACGCGGGAGTCGCGATCGGTGCCATATGCAGTTCATTCCCCGGCCCGGCCCGGGACCCACGCCACGGCCGGTCGTCTCTCCCGCAGGCCCGCGGCCCCGGCCCGCCCCGGGGCCGCCGTCCGGTCCGCCTCCCCGGGCCGCGGAGCGCGATGCCCGGGCGCGGCATCATGGGCCTGTGCGACTCGAAGCGATCACCTGGGAACGGCTCGGCGACGTCCTCGCCGAGCGCCTGCTCGACCTGAAGCCCGACGACGGCGGTCCCTGGCGGCGGATCGCCTTCGACGGAGCCCCGGCCGCCCGCCCCGGCTACCTCGCGCACCGTGTCTCCGAGGCGCTGCGCATACGCGGCCGGTCCTCGCTCGTCGTCGGCGCCCAGGACTTCCTGCGGCCCGCGTCGCTCCGGTTCGAATACGGTCACGAGGACGTCGACGCGTACTACGACGGCTGGTTCGACACCGGCGCCCTGTGGCGCGAGGTCTTCGGTCCCCTCGATCCCGGCGGGAACGGCCGTGTCCTGCCCGACCTCTGGGACTCGGCCACCGACCGCGCCACCCGCAGCTCCTACGTCCAACTCCCGCCCGGCGGGCTGCTCCTGTTCCATGGCCCCTTCCTGCTGCGGCACTGGTTCCCGTTCGACCTGAGCGTCCATGTCCTCCTTTCCCCGGGTGCCCTGAGCCGCCGTACGCCGGAGCCCGAGCACTGGACCCTCCCCGCCTTCCAGCGTTACGAGACGGAAGTGGCCCCGGGCACCGCGGCCGATGTGCTGGTCCGCGCGGACGATCCGCGCCACCCGGCCTGGAACGGCTGAGGGCAGAGCCGGCCGCTGACGGTGCCGGTTCGCCCGTCCCCCCGCCGAGCGCGGGTACCGGCCCCCCGGCAAGGACCTCGGCGAGGACCTCCGGGTGCACATCCCCCGGGACGCGGCAAGAATGAGGGCGCCGGGACTAGCGGTGTGTTCCGCGCCGCGCCGGCCGTCCGGCACCGGGAGGTACTTCATGACCACTGCCGGAGACATCATGCACCGTGGTGCCCAGTGGATTCCCGCCCACGAGACCCTTGACCGCGCCGCTCAGCTGATGCGCGAACTGAACGTGGGCGCGCTGCCCATCAGTGACGAGAACGAACGGCTCTGCGGCATC
Organism: Streptomyces sp. NPDC005195; assembly: GCF_040608315.1. NCBI lineage: Bacteria > Bacillati > Actinomycetota > Actinomycetes > Kitasatosporales > Streptomycetaceae > Streptomyces > Streptomyces sp. NPDC005195. The sequence continues at coordinate 49,183 of NZ_JBEXHZ010000015.1, read as the reverse complement.
CTCACGGACCGCGACATCGTCGTCGGCTGCGTGGCCATGGGCCGCGATCCGGCCCGGATCACCGCGGGCGAGATGGCCCAGGGCACCCCACGCTGGATCGAGTCGGAGGCCGACGTGGGCGAGGTGCTCCAGGAGATGAAGGGACACCAGATCCGCCGGCTCCCCGTGATCGAGAACAAACGCCTGGTCGGCATGATCAGCGAAGCCGATCTCGCCCAGCATCTGACGGACGATCAGCTGGCGGGCTGGGTCGAGAGCGTCTACTCGACGAGCATGACCCGCTGACCCTGCGGAGTGCTCCCGTCACGCTTCTCGTCCGGCCGGCCGTGCCGGGCGAGAAGCGGGTCAGAGCCAGCCGTTGCGCCGGAACCCCCGGTACAGGACCAGGCAGCCCACGGTGATCACGCCGATGACGAGGGGGTAGCCGAACCGCCAGTGCAGCTCCGGCATGTTGTCGAAGTTCATGCCGTACACCCCGCAGACCATCGTCGGAACGGCGATGACCGCCGCCCAGGCCGTGATCTTCCGCATGTCCTCGTTCTGCGCCACGGTGACCTGGGCCAGATGCGCCTGCAGGATCGAGTTGAGCAGTTCGTCGAACGCGGCTATCTGCTCGGTCACCCGGATCAGATGGTCGGAGACGTCCCGGAAGTACGCCTGGATCTCCGGATCGACCACGCGGATCGGCCGGGTGGCGAGTTCCTGGACGGGGCGGGCGAGCGGGACCACGGCACGCTTCAGCTCCAGCAGTTCACGCTTGAGCTGGTAGATGCGGCCCGCGTCCGCCCGCGCGCCGTTCTCGGCGAACACATCGGCCTCGACCGCGTCGATGTCCTCCTGAACCGAGTCCGTGACATGTACGTAGTCGTCCACCACGTGGTCCGCGATCGCGTGCAGGACCGCGGCCGGGCCCTTGGCGAGCTGGCGATGGTCGGCCTCCAGCTCCTCCCGCAGCGGGCCCAGCGAACCGTGCCGTCCGTGCCGCACGGTGATCACGAAGTCGGCACCCACGAAGACCATGATCTCGCCGGTGTGCACCACCTCGCTCGTCGCCGTCAGCTCTGTGTGCTCGACGTAACAGACGGTCTTGAACACCGCGAACAGCGTCTCGCCGTACCGCTCCAGCTTCGGGCGCTGGTGGGCCTCCACCGCGTCCTCGACGGCCAGGGGGTGCAGGTCGAAGAGGTCGGCGATGCCGGCGAACTCCTGGTCGGTCGGCTCGTGCAGTCCGAGCCAGACGAAGCCCTCGTCGCTCTTGCGGATGCGCTCCACGGTGTCGACCAGGTCGCGGCCTCCGGGAACCCTGACGCCGTCCCGGTAGGCCACGCAGTTCACCACCGCGGAGCCCAGCGGGGACCGGGCGGGGTGACTCAGGTCGACGCGGACGCGCCGCCTGGCCAGTCGCGCCACCTTGCGCAGGCCGCCGACCCCGCCGAGGCTCGTGACCTTCCGCAGATTCCCTGCCATGGACATCAGGACCCCCTTGCGTGGATCTTCCCGCGCCGCATTCCGCGCCGTCGCCTGCCAGTCTGCCAGGCACCTTCGATCTCCGGGAAAGCCTGTGGGAACGGAATCTTCCGCTTCGCTTTCGGGAGATCGGGAAGCGTCGTCGATTCCGGACAAGGGGGTCAACTGGGATGATCCCTGCATGACGCGAACCGACGAGTATCTCCTCGACAACCAGCAGACCGAGGCGGGACAGCGCTTCGAGGCCTTCGCCACCCTCTTCGACCCCACCACGTTCCGGCACATCGAGCGCCTCGGCATCGGGCCCGGCTGGCGCTGCTGGGAGGTCGGCGCGGGCGGCACGTCGGTGGTGTCCTGGCTCGCCAAGAAGGTCGGCCCGACCGGAAAGATCGTCGCGACCGACATCGACACGTCCTGGGCTGCCTCGGCGGCCCGAACGCCGGTCGAGGTCCGGGTGCACGACGTGGCCGCGGAGGAACCGCCGGGGGAGTGCTTCGACCTCGTGCACGCACGACTCGTCCTGGTCCATGTTCCGGACAGGGAAAAGGCGTTGAGGTCGATGATCAAGGCGTTGCGGCCCGGCGGCCGGCTTCTCGTCGAGGACGCCGACCCGGCGCTGCAGCCCCTGCTCTGCCCCGACGAACACGGCCCCGAGCAGCAACTCGCCAACCGGCTGCGCCAGGGCTTCCGCAAGCTGCTCGCCGAGCGCGGCGCCGACCTCGCCTACGGCCGCAAACTCCCCCGTCTGCTGCGTGAGGCGGGGCTGCGCGAGGTGGAGGCCGACGCGTACTTCCCCGTCACCTCGCCCGCCTGCGCCGCTCTCGAGGCGGCCACGGTCCGGCAGATCGGCGGGCAGCTCGTCACCGCGGGCCTCGCCACCCCCCAGGACATCGAGCGTCACCTGGCCAACGTGGCCACCGGCTCGATGGATCTGGCGACGGCGCCCATGATCTCGGCGTGGGGGCGCAAGTAGGCCACGCGCGTGGGGGCTACCGGGCCCGGGGCGCCGCTTCCGGTCTTCCTCCGACCCGCTCCACCGCCATCGCTCCGGCCCCGCACCCGTCCACCGCCGCCGCCTCCGGTTCGGCGCCCGCGAGCAGGGCGGCGAGGAACGCGCCGGTGAACGCGTCACCGGCGCCCGTGGTGTCCCGGGCCGTCGCGGGCGCCGCCGGAACGTGCGCCCGCACGGTGCCCGAGCGGGCCACGACGGCGCCGTCGCCGCCCAGTTTCGCGACGACCAGCGGGATGCGACGGCTCAACTCGGCCGCCGCGTCCGCCGGATCGGGCAGACCGGTCAGCAGGCACGCCTCGTCGCGGCTGGGCAGCAGCAGATCGACGTCCTCGGCGAGCGCGAGGAAGCGGTCCACGCCCAGTTTCGCGAGGAAGCCCGCCGACGCCGGGTCCAGACTGACCGGTACACCCCGGGCGCGTGCGGACTCCAGGGCCGCCGAGGCCAGCGCCCGGCTCGGTTCGGAGAAGAACAGATAGCCCGACAGATGCAGCCGCGCGACACCGTCGAGCAGCGTGGACGACCAGTCACCGGGATCGAGCCGCAGCGAGGCCCCGCTGTCCGTGAGGAACGTCCGCTCGGCCGAGGCGCCCTGGTCCACCAGGCAGATCACCGTCCCGGTCGGCGCCTCGGGATCGACGACGAGCAGGGGACGTACACCGCAGGCCGACAGCTCGCGTTCGTGCCAGGCGGCGGCATCCGCCCCCACCCGGCCGAGCAGCCGTACGTCCGGACAGCCCCGATGGGCCGCCCAGCAGGCGACGTTGGCACCGGCCCCGCCCGGCAGGGTGCGGACCGCGGCGGCCGTGTCGGTCCCCGCCGCGAGCGGCCCTCGATGCCGGGCGACCACGTCCGTGATCACATCACCGACGACGAGCAGTGCCCCGGGGACATCCGGGTGCGGCCCCGCGTGCTGCCCCGCCCCACTCCGCGTACGTCTCCCCGCACCGGCCGTGCCTGATTCGCCGGCCCGGTCGGCCCGGGCGAGGTGGTCGGCTCGGGCGTCGGGCTGATCGTTGCCGTCGGCCCGGCCGGCGAAGCGGCCCGGGTCGCCGCGATCCGTCCCGCTCACGCCCCGGCCCAGGCCGTCGCGATCCGTCCCGCGAGTCGTACGTTGCCGCGCACCGCCGCCAGATTGGCGCTCAGCGACGCACCGTCGGTGTGCCGCACCAGATAGTCGAGCAGGAACGGCGTCACGGCCTGTCCGGTCACGCCCTCGGCCTCGCACGCGTGCAGCGCGTCGGCGAGCACGCGCGCGTGGAGCGCCGGATCGAGCTGTTCCTCCTCAGGGACGGGGTTCGCGACGATCAGCGCCGATTCCGGTCCGTCCAGCGTGTCCTGCGCGCGCATGACATCCGCCACCTGACCGGGAGAACCCAGTGTCCAGTCCACGGGATGGCCCGAGTCGGACAGATAGAAGCCGGGGAAGCGACCGGTGCCGTACCCGGCCACCGCGACGCCCAGCGTCTCCAGGCGCTGCAAGGTCGCCGGCACGTCGAGGATCGACTTCACGCCCGCGCACACCACCGTGATCCGGGTACGCGCCAGCAGGCCCAGGTCGGCCGACTCGTCCTGCGTCGCGGTCCACTGCCGGTGCACACCGCCGAGCCCGCCCGTCGCGAACACCCGTACGCCCGCGACGGCGGCCAGCAGTGCCGTCGCGGACACGGTCGTCGCCCCGCTGGTGCCCGTCGCCACCGCGAGCGGCAGATCGCGGTGCCCGAGCTTGCGGATGCCGTCCTCGTTCGCGACCCGTTCCAACTGCTTCTTGTCCAGTCCGACATGGGGGCGCCCGTCCAGCACGGCGATCGTCGCGGGTACGGCCCCCTCCCGCCTCACCACGTCCTCCAGCTCCAGCGCGACCTGCAGATTGCGAGGACGCGGCAGCCCGTGCGCGATGATCGTCGACTCCAGGGCCACCACCGGCCGGCGCGCGTCGAGCGCCTCCCGCACCTCTTCGGACACCACGATCACGCGCCTGCCTCCTGTCTGTCGCCTTTCCTCATCTCTGGCGGGCGGCGCGCCCGGTCAAACCCTTGCGAGCCGCGGCCCACGGCACCAGCCTGGGGGCATGACGGACAACTCGCCACGTCTCGACCATGTCGTTCTCTGGGTACGTGATCCGGTCGCGTCGGCCGACTTCTACGAGAGGTCGGTCGGCCTGGAGCCCCTGAGGGTCACCGAATACGCCGAGGGGAAGGAGCCGTTCCCCTCCGTGCGCCTCAACGAGGAGACCGTTTTCGACCTCGCGCCGCTCCCTCTGGCGGCGTACATGAACATGGTCCCCGGGGGTGCGGACAGCGCCGGCCACCCCGTCAACCACGTGTGCCTGTCCCTGGGGGCAGACGATTTCGACGCCTTGCGGACGCGCCTGGAGGAAGGGGCCGTCCCCGTCTCGGGCTTCTCCTACGACGCGTTCGGCGCCCGGGGCATGGCCAAGCGCAGCTTCTACTTCCGAGACCCGGACGGGAACGTCTTCGAGGCGCGGCACTACGACTAGAACGGGAGAGGGGTGCTTCCCGGACTCGGGGAAGCACCCCTCCCGTACGCCCCGGGTCAGACAGGCCGTACGCCGGCCAGTTCCCCGTGCGGATCGAGTACGTACTTGCGGCCGGCGCCCTGGTCGAACTCGGCGTAGCCGCGCGGTGCGTCCTCCAGGCCGATCACGGTCGCGTTGACCGCCTTGGCGATGTGCACCCGTTCGTGCAGGATCGCCTGCATCAGCCCCCGGTGATACCGCATCACCGGGCACTGTCCCGTGCTGAGGCGATGACTCTTCGCCCACCCCAGACCGAGCCGCACCTTCAGTGTTCCGGTCCGCGCGTCCTGGTCGATCCCGCCGGGGTCGTCCGTGACGTACAGACCGGGGATGCCCAGAGCCCCACCCGCGCGGGTGATGCCCATCAGCGAGTTGAGGACGGTCGCGGGTGCCTCCGCGGCGTCGAGGCCGTGCCCGCGTGCCTCGAAACCGACCGCGTCGACGGCCGCGTCGACCTCGGGTTCGCCGAGGATCTGCGCGATCTGGTCCTCCACCGGGCCCGCCGAGACGTCCACCGTCTCGCACCCGAAGCTCCGGGCCTGGGCGAGGCGTTCGGCGTTGAGGTCTCCGACGATGACGACGGCGGCACCCAGGAGCTGCGCCGACGCGGCCGCTGCCAGACCGACCGGGCCCGCCCCGGCGACGTACACCGTGGAACCGACCCCGGCGCCCGCGGTGACCGCGCCGTGGAAGCCGGTCGGGAAGATGTCCGACAGCATGGTCAGGTCGAGGAGCTTCTCGCGCGCCTGGTCGCGGTCGGGGAACCTCAGGAGGTTGAAGTCCGCGTACGGGACCATGGCGTACTGGGCCTGGCCTCCGACCCAGCCGCCCATGTCGACATAACCGTAGGCGGCCCCCGGCCGGGCCGGATTGACGTTCAGGCAGATGCCGGTCCTGCGCTCCTTGCAGTTGCGGCACCGGCCGCAGGCGATGTTGAACGGTACCGAGACGATGTCCCCGACCTCGATGAACTCGACGTCCGGACCGCGTTCCAGTACCTCTCCGGTGATTTCGTGTCCGAGGACCAGCCCCTCGGGCGCGGTCGTACGGCCCCGCACCATGTGCTGGTCACTGCCACAGATATTGCTGGCGAGCACCTTGAGAATGACCCCGTGCCGGCACTTGCGCCCGACGTTCTCGGCGGCCACTCCCGGCCCGTCCTGCAGTTCAAGCGTCGGATGGTCGATGGTCCTGACCTCCACCGCACCCGGCTTGAGATATGCGACTGCCCTGTTTCCGCTCTCGCTCATGCGTGATCGCCGTCCCTTCGGCCCCCGTGTCTTCGGATGCCAGCGGCTGTGCGCAGGGCGGAGTCTGCTACCGGTCACGCGTTCCGGCCACCCTCCGCGCGACGCCTTTCTCGAATGCCTTTAAGGTGACCGCTCATGACCGAGAACAGCCAGGCCACCCCGTCCTTCGCCGTCCACGTTCCCGACGCCGAGCTCGAACCGGAGCCGCTCGACCCGGACCAGATCGTCTCCGGCACCCCGGTCGTGACCGGCAAGGTGTTGTGGGAGTCGGCCGACGGCAAGCAGTCGCGCGGCATCTGGCAGATCACCCCCGGCGTGGTGACCGACACCGAGGCGAACGAGCTCTTCGTCGTCGTCAGCGGCCGCGCCACGATCGAGATCGAGGGTGGCGGACCCATCGAGGTCGGCCCGGGCGACGCGGCGATCCTGCGCGAGGGCGACCGTACGACGTGGACCGTGCACGAGACGCTCCGCAAGGCCTACCACATCAGCCTGTAGCCTCCGACTTCCTATCCGACTTCCTCGGGCCTGGCGAGCGCCGCCCGCACCCTGCCTGGGAGCCCGCCCGCCGGGACCTTGCCCCGGAGCCCGGAGCGCTCGTCCCTAACCCAGGGCCGTGGGCTTCTGGCCTGCGGTGTCCTGGAGGCCCGCCGAGGACCGGTCGTGCCTTCCGCGGGTGAACAGCGCCAGCCCGCCCAGCGGGAGCAGCAGACACGCGGCGGCGAGGTTCAACCAGGCGTAACTCGCCTCCGCGACGATGAGACCGGCGGTCGCCCCACCCACGCCGGCCGCCGTGTTCATGGTCAGGTCGGAGACCCCCTGTGCGGCGGCCCGCGCGGCCTGGGGCACGGAGTCCGTGAGGAGTGCCGACCCGGACACCAGTCCGGACGACCAGCCCAGGCCCAGGAGGAAGAGGCCCGCGGCGGTCTGTCCGTGGCTGCCGCCCGCCGTGCCCGCGAGCAGTGCCGCGCAGGCGAGCAGGCCCCCGGCGAGCGCTATCCCGGAGAGACGCCCGAAGCGGTCGGAGAGCCGTCCCATGAGGGGTGAGAACGCGTACATGCCCGCGATGTGCGCGCTGATCACCAGCCCGATCAGATCGATGCTCGCCCCGTGGTGCCCCAGGTCGACGGGGGTCATCGACATGATCGAGACCATCGCCGTGTGCGACACGGCCACGGTCACGAGCGCCAGCCGGGCCCGTGGCGAGGCGGCGACGGCGGCGAAACCGGCGCGGATCGACCGCGCGGCGGCGGACCGCTCCCCGGCCGGCGCGAGCGCCCGGGCGGTCAGCAGCGGATCGGGCCGCAGCAGGACGGCCACCAGCAGCGCCGAGAGCAGGAAGACCCCGGCCGCCCAGACGAACGGCCCGGCCGCCTGCGGTATGCCGAGCCCGGACACGCTGCGTCCCGCGGGCGCGGCGATGTTGGGCCCCAGCACCGCTCCGATCGTGGTGGCCCACACCACGTTCGAGATGGCGCGGGCGCGCCGCTGCGGTTCGGCCAGATCGGCGGCCGCGAACCGTGCCTGGAGGTTCGCCGACGAGGCCGCGCCGAACCCCGCCATGCCGAGCAGCAGCAGCGGGAAGCTCCCGACGCGGGCGGCGACCACGACGAGGCAGGCCCCCGACGCGCCGATGAGATACGCGAGGACGAGCCCGGGCCGACGCCCGCGTGCGGTCATCAGCGCGGCCAGCGGTACGGAGAGCACCGCCGTGCCGGTGACCGTCGCGGTGGGCGCGAGCCCCGACAGTGACTCGGTCCCGCTGACCTGCTTGGCCAGCACGGTGGCGAGCGCGATGCCGGTGGCGACACCGAGCCCGCCGAGGATCTGGCCGGCGATCAGCACGGCGGTGATACGGCGCCGCAGGGCCGGTATCCGCTCGATGTCCACGGGCACGGCAGCCTGCCGTCCGACGGCGGTCACCGCGAACACCCCGACATCCGACAAGTGGAACGAGGGGCTACGGGAGACGCGACAGCGGGGTGTGCGGCCACGGGGCGTGCGGATGCGGTGGAACGGGCTCGGGTCACCGGCGCAGTGTCCATTCCGTGCTGTGTGCGGGCAAGAGGGAGCAGGCGGGGGTGGCCGGCCACCTGTCTCCGCGGGCGCCGGCACACCTCGCCGGGCGAGCGACGACAGCGGGAGGGCCGTTCAGGACCGCCGTTCCCGGTCCCCGGTCCCCGCTTCAGAACAGCGGTTCCGGCAGCACCCCTTCGAGCGCCAGCAGCTTCCGCTTCGTCTCCAGCCCGCCCCCGAACCCTCCGATGCCGCCGTCGCTCTCCACGACCCGGTGGCACGGCACGACGACCGGCAGCGGGTTCGAGCCCATCGCCACGCCGACCGCCTGCGCCGCGCCCGGCTGCCCCACCCGCCGGGCGAGGTCGCCGTAACCCACGACCGCGCCGTACGCGACGCCGGACTCCAGCTCACGCAGCACCTGGCGGTTGAACCCGGAGATGAGCGACCAGTCCAGCGGCAGTTCGAAGTCACGTCGCTCACCCGCGAAGTACGCCCCGACCTGGCGTATAGCTTCGGCCAGGAGCGGCGATGCAGGTGCCTCGACCGGCTCGGTGCCCAGGCGCGAGGCGAGCCGCTCGAGGGCCCTGTCGCGGACCGCGTCCGTGGCGTGGAACACCACGTTCACCAGGCCGTCGTCCGTCGCCGCCAGCAGCAGCGGACCGATGTCCGTGCCGACGACGCTCCACACGACCCGATGCTCGTCCTGCCCATGGCTGTTCATGAGCTCCACCGTACGGCGCGCCACTGACAACGCCCGCGGGCCGCCGTGGTCCGCCCGTGGTCCGGGGGGTGGCACAGGCGCCGGTCGGCGTCCGTGCCACACCCCAGGGCCCCGGGAGACCGATCAGGACTCCTGCAGCGCGCTGCGGACCACGTCGGGTTTGTTCGTGATGACGCCGTCCACGCCGTAGCCCGCCAGCCGCTGGGCGGTGTCCGCGTCGTCGACGGTCCAGACGAAGACCCCCAGCGGCCTGCCGTGCGGTCCCTTGAAGGCATGGACCGTGTAGACGTAACCGGAGGTGAGGGAGGCGCTGTCCGGGTTGATCAGGTCGGCGAACCGCGCGTACTCGCGCAACTGCGCGTACGTAGGCTTCCCCAGGAATGCCGTCGTGATCCCTGGACGCAGGTCGTGGACCGTTCGCACGCTCCGCGCGCTGAAGCTCTGGACGACCAGCCGGTGCCGGAGGTGTTCCGGGTCGAGCCAGCCCTCGTTGCCCAGCAGCTTGAGGGTCTCCCGCTCGATGCCCGGATAGAGGTCGGGGTTCTTGATCTCCAGGACGAGCTTCTGGTGGTTGTGCGAGACCCGCTCCATGTACTGGCGCAGCGTCGGCACGCGCGTACCGGCGTACCGACGGCCGTACCAGCTGCCCGCGTCGAGACGTCCGATCTCCGCGGCGGTGAAGTCCTTCACCTTCCACGGAGCCCGGTGGGGATAGACCTTCTCGACATCGGTCGTGCGCGCGAGTGTGGCGTCGTGGAGGACGACGAGTTCGCCGTCCTTGGTGCGCTGGACGTCGTTCTCGACCCAGTCGAAACCCATCGCGGCGGCCTTGTCGATGGAGGCCAGGGTGTTCTCGGGCGCGTAGCCGGAGGCGCCGCGGTGCGCGACGATGACGACACCGCCGTCCGGGGAGCCGGCCCGCGTGGGGGGAGCGGGCAGTATCGAGGCGGTGCCCCCGAGAAGCACGGTGCCCCCGAGAATCGCGGTGGTCGTGGCGGCGGCAACGCGCGCGTGCATGCGTACTCCTCGCGTCGATCGATCACGTACAGCTCAAGAGTGACAGCAGAGAGTGAGAGGTGGGGGAGGTGCGCCGGGCGCGGATCGAATGGAGTTGACCAAGTCCGCTCACCGGCAACGCACAAGTGCGGTGACATCGTGATTCTTTGCCGGAAAATCGTTCGACCATTCCGGTGGGGGTCATACTCTCTGCCTCACCTCCGGCCGTTGACGCGGCCTGGAGGGTGGGGGCATTTCTGGGAATTCCGGTGCAAAAGGGCGGGAAGGACAGCCGTACATGCAGGGCACGATCGACGGCTTCAGCTACGGACTCGTCACACCGGTGGTGGCGTTCCTCATGGCCTGCCTGGGTGGAGCGCTCGGCCTGCGGTGCACCACCAGATCGATGCTCGCCACCCGTTCCTGGCGGGCCGGCTGGCTCGCCCTCGGCTCGGCCGCGATCGGTTCGGGCATCTGGACCATGCACTTCATCGCCATGATGGGGTTCTCGGTCGAGGAGACCCCCATCCACTACGACAGGCCCACGACGTTCGCGAGCCTGGGTGTGGCCATCGTGATGGTCGGCGTCGGGATCTTCATCGTGGGCCACCGCGGCGCCACCGGGACGGCACTGTTCACCGGGGGCACCATCACCGGTCTGGGAGTCGCGTCCATGCACTATTTGGGCATGGAGGGCATGCGTCTGAACGGGAAGCTGGAGTACAACACCCTCACCGTCTCCGCCTCGGTCGTCATAGCCGTCGTCGCCGCCATCACCGCGCTGTGGGCGGCGGGCCAGGTCCGGGGATTCCTCTGGAGCGTGGGCGCCAGCCTCGTCATGGGGCTGGCTGTCAGCGGCATGCACTACACGGGTATGGCCGCCCTCAGTGTCCATCTCCACCACACCTCCAGCACCCCCGCGGGCGATTCGGCCACCTCCTTGCTCGCGCCCATGATGATCGGCCCGCTGGTCTTCCTCTGTCTGGCCGGCGCCGTCGTGATGTTCGACCCCCTGATGGTGACGGGCAAGCCGGACCGGACCCCCGTGGAACGCGTACCCGGCATTCCGGCCCACCCCGGCGGTCTCCATTCCGGTCACCGGCCGCGGCGGCACCCCGGCCACGACCGCGCGCGCCGGAGCGTACGCACCCCGCAGAGCCGGTGATCGGACCCCGTTGTCAGTGCGGGGTCGTACGGTGGAACCCATGCGGCCCGTATCAAAGATCGAACGTTCGGTGGCGCCCTTCGAGGTCGTCAGCTCCTACCAGCCGAGCGGTGACCAGCCGGCGGCCATCGCCGAGCTGGACAAGCGCGTGCGCGCAGGTGAGAAGGACGTCGTCCTGCTGGGTGCGACCGGCACCGGCAAGTCCGCCACCACCGCGTGGATGATCGAGAAGCTCCAGCGCCCCACGCTCGTCATGGCACCGAACAAGACGCTGGCCGCCCAGCTGGCCAACGAGTTCCGCGAGCTGCTCCCGAACAACGCGGTCGAGTACTTCGTCTCGTACTACGACTACTACCAGCCCGAGGCCTACGTCCCCCAGTCGGACACGTACATCGAGAAGGACTCCTCGATCAACGAGGAGGTCGAGCGGCTGCGTCACTCCGCGACCAACTCACTGCTCACCCGACGCGACGTCGTGGTGGTCGCCTCGGTCTCCTGCATCTACGGTCTGGGTACGCCGCAGGAATACGTCGACCGGATGGTCCCCCTCAAGGTCGGCGACGAGATCGACCGCGACGACCTGCTGCGCCGCTTCGTCGACATCCAGTACACCCGTAACGACGTGGCGTTCGCCCGCGGCACCTTCCGGGTCCGCGGCGACACCATCGAGATCTTCCCGGTCTACGAGGAGCTCGCCGTCCGCATCGAGATGTTCGGTGACGAGATCGAGGCGCTCTCCACGCTGCACCCGCTCACCGGCGAGGTCATCAGCGACGACGAACAGATCTACGTGTTCCCGGCGACCCACTACGTGGCGGGTCCCGAGCGCATGGAGCGCGCCGCCAACGACATCGAGAAGGAGCTCGGCGAGCGTCTCGCCGAGCTGGAGAAGCAGGGCAAGCTCCTGGAAGCCCAGCGGCTGCGCATGCGCACCACGTACGACCTCGAGATGCTGCGCCAGATCGGCTCCTGCTCCGGCGTGGAGAACTACTCGATGCACTTCGACGGACGTGAGCCCGGCTCCCCGCCGAACACGCTCATCGACTACTTCCCGGACGACTTCCTGCTCGTCATCGACGAGTCGCACAACACGGTGCCGCAGATCGGTGCCATGTACGAGGGCGACGCCTCCCGCAAGCGCACGCTCGTCGACCACGGCTTCCGGCTGCCCTCCGCCCTGGACAACCGCCCCCTGAAGTGGGAGGAGTTCCAGGGGCGCATCGGACAGACCGTCTATCTGTCGGCGACCCCGGGCAAGTACGAGCTCTCCCGCGCGGACGGCTACGTCGAGCAGATCATCCGGCCGACCGGCCTGATCGACCCCGAGGTCGTCGTCAAGCCCACCGAGGGCCAGATCGACGACCTGGTGCACGAGATCCGCAAGCGTACCGAGAAGGACGAGCGCGTCCTGGTCACCACGCTCACCAAGAAGATGGCCGAGGACCTCACCGACTACTTCCTGGAACTCGGCATCCAGGTGCGCTATCTGCACAGCGACGTCGACACCCTGCGCCGGGTCGAGCTGTTGCGCGAGCTGCGCGCGGGCGAGTTCGACGTCCTGGTCGGCATCAACCTGCTGCGCGAAGGCCTCGACCTGCCCGAGGTGTCCCTCGTGTCGATCCTCGACGCCGACAAGGAGGGCTTCCTGCGCTCGGGCACCTCCCTGATCCAGACCATCGGCCGCGCGGCCCGCAACGTCTCCGGACAGGTCCACATGTACGCCGACCGCATCACCCCGGCCATGGAGAGGGCCATCGACGAGACCAACCGGCGCCGCGAGAAGCAGGTCGCGTACAACGAGGAGAGGGGCATCGACCCGCAGCCCCTCCGCAAGAAGATCAACGACATCGTGGCGCAGATCGCCCGCGAGGACGTCGACACGGAGCAGCTGCTCGGCTCGGGCTACCGCAAGGCGAAGGACGGCAAGGGAGCCAAGGCCCCGGTGCCCTCGCTCGGCGGCAAGGCGGCCAAGTCCGCGAAGAGCGCCGCGAAGGTCCCGACCGACCGCCCCGCGGCCGAGCTCGCCGAGCAGATCGAGGAGCTGACGGAGCGCATGCGGGCCGCCGCGGCGGACCTCCAGTTCGAGATCGCGGCCCGACTGCGCGACGAGGTGTCGGAGATGAAGAAGGAACTGCGTCAGATGAGGGAGGGGGGCCTGGCCTGACGCCCCTTCGACCGCGCCGGACCCCGGCGCAGGCGCGCTGTGTTGCAAGACCGACACAAAGCGCGCCGCGGGGTTCGGCACTGTCGGTGGCGCTGCGTAGGGTTCTGGGCATCCGTGGATTCCGCGGCAACAGGGGACAGCTCGAGAGGGGATCAGCGCGTGACGGTCAACATGACCAAGGGTCAGGCCATCAGTCTGCAGAAGAACGACGGGGGCACCCTCACCGCGGTGCGCATGGGGCTCGGCTGGCAGGCGGCACCCAGGCGCGGCCTGTTCGGCTCACGCACCCGGGAGATCGACCTCGACGCCTCGGCCGTGCTGTTCGCCGACAAGCAGCCGGTCGACGTGGTGTTCTTCCGTCACCTCGTCAGCGACGACGGGTCCGTGCGGCACACCGGTGACAATGTGGTCGGCGGCGTGGGCCAGGGCGGGGACGACGAGGCGATCCTCGTCGACCTGCAGCGCCTCCCGGTCCACATCGACCAGATCGTCTTCACCGTGAACTCCTTCACGGGCCAGACGTTCCAGGAGGTGCAGAACGCGTTCTGCCGGTTGGTCGACGAGACCAACGGCCAGGAGCTCGCCCGCTACACGCTCGCGGGCGGCGGCCAGTACACCGCCCAGATCATGGCGAAGGTGCACCGCTCCGGCCCGGGCTGGCAGATGACGGCCCTCGGCACCCCGGCCAACGGCCGTACGTTCCAGGACCTGATGCCCGCGATCCTGCCGCACCTGTAGGCAGCCCGACCGTAGGCACGAAGCGACACAGGGGGACAAGGGGATGACGGCCGAGCTGGTCCGGGGGGAGAACCACCCGCTCTCCCAGGTCCGTCTTGAGGTCCGTGTATCGGCCGGCAGGCCGGTCGTGGCCGGTGCCACGCTCAGTGACGAGCAGGGCAGGGTCCGGGGCGTCGAATGGGTGGCGCACCCGGGCGCGCCCACCCTTCCCGGGCTGGAGGTCTCGAAGCAGGCGGCGGCGGACCACCGCCTGGCGTTCGATCTCGACGCCCTGCCAGGGACCGTGCACCGGGTCAGCGTGCTGCTCGCGCTGCCGGCCGGTGTCGGTCCGGTCCGGTTCGGCGCCGTGGCCGCCCCGTTCGTCGCCGTGACCGGTCTCGACGGCTCCGAGGTCGCCAGCTACACCGTCACCGGCCTGGACACCGAGTCGGCCGTCGTCGCCCTGGAGCTCTACCGCAGGCAGGGCGCCTGGAAGGTGCGCGCGGTCGGCCAGGGGTACGCGGGCGGCCTCGCCGAACTCCTCACCGACCAGGGACTGCCCGAGGCCCGCCGGCTCGCGGACAGCATCAACGAGGCGGTGGCACAGGGGCTGGCCCGCTCGGTGTCGGCGCCCCCGCCCCGCACACCGGACGCGGACCGCTCACGGCAGGCGGCCGCCTCGGCACCGGGACCGGATCAGCCGTACGCCGGACCGCAGAGCGCCTCGGGGACCGTACCGCCGCTCCAGCCCCCGGCCTCGTCCCCGTACGACACGCCCGGCGACCAGGGAGCCAGCGGGCCGCAGCCGGGGTACCAGGGCGGCGGCCCCGCGCAGACCGATCCCTCCGCGGTCCCCCAGCCGTCCGCGCCCACCTCCGGCCCGGTCGACTACAGCCACCCCGGCCGGCAGACCTCGGCGCCGCCTCCGCCCCCGCCGACCGCACCGCCGGCCCCGCCCGGACAGCCCGCGCGGCCCGTGGCGGGTGACGCGACGGGCTGGTCCATGGAGGAGCGCCTCTACAACCAGGTGTGGGGGATGTTCGAGGATCTGGCCCGCAGCACGGCCGCCTATCGCAGCGCCGTCGACTTCGCCGACTCGCGCATGGAGCAGGAACTCGACAAGGCACTGTCCGACCCGCGCAGCCGGATCGGCGGCCATGGCGACGCCGCCCGCGAGGCCGCCCAGGCAAAACACGCCGACCTGGTCGACCAGGCCCGCGCGGCGCTCGACCGGGACCTCGCCCAGCTCGCAGCCGAGGCGGACGTCGTCGAGCCCGCGCTGCCCGCGGCGTACGCACGCTGGGACAACCCGGTCTGGCACGGCTACCGCGTGCCCATGGAGATTCCCATGGCCGTGCGCCTCGGCGACCTCCATCTGCCCGAGAGCGAGGAGCTGAGCATTCCGATGCTGGTCCGGCTGCCGCTGGAGCGCGGTCTGTGGATCGACAGCGGACGAGCCGTTCTCGAGGACTCGCTCGCCGACTCCGACGAGGTGCGCCGGCTCGCGATGGACACGGCGGTGGCGAACGCCGCCCGGCTGCTCGCCGTCTATCCCGCGGGCGAGTTCACGGTGCACGTCATCGACCCGGCCGGTTCCGCGGCCTCGTCCCTCGCACCGCTGGTGCGCTCCGGGGTGCTGGACGGTCCGCCCGCCGCCGGCGCCACCGGCGTGGCCGACGTCCTGGCCCGGCTCACCCAGCGTGTGGACCTGGTGCAGATGGCGGTGCGCGGCGGAGCCGCCGACTCGTTGCCGCCCGGCCTGGACACCGCCGAGCAGTTGCTGATCGTCAACGACTTCCCGCACGGCTTCGACGACCGCGCCGTGACCCAGTTGCGCTATCTCGCGGACGAGGGACCGGCCGTCGGCGTTCACCTGATGCTGGTGGCCGACCGGGAGGACGCCGCCGGCTACGGGCCTCTGCTGGACCCTCTGTGGCGTGCGCTGCTGCGGCTCACGCCGGTGCCCGACGACCACCTCGCCGACCCGTGGGTCGGTCACGCCTGGACGTACGAGCCCGCACTCGTCCCCTCGGGCAGCCGGGTGCTCGAGCAGGTGCTCTCCCAGGTCGCGGCGGCCCGCCGCCCGTAGAATCGCTGCCCCTTCGAAGCGCTTCGCCAAGTATCAGTAAAGAGCTCTGACCAGCCAACTTGGTATTTCTTTTACTAATCCCTTTACCTCCGCTTGGTAATTCGGGTACTCTCGTTCTCACGGAGGGGAGTACTCCCTACCTGCTGCGGCGTACCCGTCAATACGGATCTGGCCAGATCCCGGGGCGTCGGCCCGTGACCGTAAGGCGCACCACGCGCCCCACCGGACACGGGTGGAAGAGACCTCCGGTAGCGACGACGCTGAAATCTGCCGTTACGTACTGCCGGAGGCGCAGTGAATGTTTCCCTGACCCTTTGGGTCCTCACGATCCTGGGCCTTGCCGCCCTCATCGCGGTCGACTTCTTCATCGGCCGCAAACCGCACGACGTATCGATCAAGGAAGCGGGAATCTGGACGCTCGTCTGGATCGCTCTGGCCGGACTGTTCGGACTGGGACTGCTCGTCTTCTCCGGCGGCCAGCCGGCCGGCGAATTCTTCGCGGGCTTCATCACCGAGAAGTCGCTGAGCGTGGACAACCTCTTCGTCTTCGTCCTGATCATGGCGAAGTTCGCGGTGCCCTCGCGGTACCAGCAGCGCGTGCTCCTCGTCGGTGTGCTCATAGCGCTCGTCCTGCGCGCGATCTTCATCGCCGCGGGCGCCGCGATCATCGCGAACTTCGCGTGGGTCTTCTACATCTTCGGCGCGTTCCTCATCTACACGGCCTGGAAGCTGATCCAGGAGGCCCGGACCGACGAGGACGAGGAGGAGTTCGAGGAGAACCGCCTGCTCAAGGCCGCGGAGAAGCGCTTCGGGGTAGCCGACCGCTACCACGGCACCAAGCTGTGGATCCAGCAGAACGGCAAGCGCGTCATGACGCCGATGCTGGTCGTGATGCTCGCGATCGGCACCACGGACGTGCTCTTCGCGCTGGACTCCATCCCCGCGATCTTCGGCCTGACCCAGGACCCGTACATCGTCTTCACGGCCAACGCGTTCGCGCTGATGGGTCTGCGCCAGCTGTACTTCCTGATCGGAGGTCTGCTGAAGAAGCTGGTCCACCTGTCGTACGGCCTGTCGGTCATCCTCGGCTTCATCGGCGTCAAGCTCGTGCTGCACGCGCTCCACGAGTCCGGTGTCCACGTCCCCGAGATATCCATCCCGGTCTCGCTCGGCGTCATCTGCGCGGTCCTGGTCGTCACGACGATCACCAGCCTGACGGCCACCAGGAGGCGGGCGGCGCGGGAGAACTCCGAAGGCGCTCGGAAGGACAGCATCGACGTCTGAGCGCGTAGGGCGAAGAGCGAAGAGCGAAGAGCGTAGGGACGAGCGTCCCGGGAGGGTTGCGCGGTGAAGTGCCGCGCAACCCTCCCGGTACTTGCGGCCGCCGGGGCGGCGCGCCATCGGAATGCGGGGGCCGTCCGCGCCTGCGACGATCGCTGCATGATCGTTCCGCTCCGGGCACTTCTGACACGGTGGACGGCCGTCGTGCCCGTGGTCGCGGTGGTCCTGCTCGTCCTCACCTGGGGGCGCGACCTGCCCGGCGCGATGGTCGCGCTGGTGACCGTGGTCCTCGCCGGGGCGGTGCTGGCAGCCGTCCACCACGCGGAGGTGGTGGCGCACCGGGTAGGTGAACCCTTCGGGTCCCTCGTTCTCGCCGTCGCCGTCACGATCATCGAGGTCGCGCTGATCGTCACCCTGATGGCGGACGGCGGAGCCAAGAGCTCGACCCTCGCCCGCGACACGGTGTTCGCGGCCGTGATGATCACCTGCAACGGCATCGTAGGAGTGTGTCTTCTCGTCGCCTCCCTGCGCCACGGGCTCGCCGTCTTCAACGCCGAGGGCACCGGCGCGGCCCTCGCGACCGTCGCGACGCTCGCCACACTCAGCCTGGTCTTCCCGACCTTCACCACCAGCAAGCCGGGCCCCGAGTTCTCCACGGCCCAGCTCACCTTCGCCGCGCTCGCCTCACTCGTCCTGTACGGCCTGTTCGTGACCACCCAGACCGTGCGGCACCGCGACTACTTCCTCCCGATCACCCGCCAGGGCCAGGTGATCGACGTGGACGACCACGCGGACGCCCCGTCCGCCCGCGCCGCGAGGATCGGCCTGGCGCTGCTCGCCCTCGCGCTCGTGGGCGTGGTCGGTCTCGCCAAAGGTGTCTCGCCCACGATCGAGTCCGGTGTCGAGGCGGCCGGCATGCCGCAGTCCGTGGTCGGGGTGATCATCGCACTGCTCGTGCTGCTCCCCGAGACCATCGCCGCGCTCCGGTCGGCCCGTCGCGACCGCGTGCAGACCAGTCTCAACCTGGCCCTCGGCTCCGCGATGGCCAGCATCGGCCTGACGATTCCCGCGGTCGCGCTGGCGTCCGTCTGGCTCTCCGGGCCACTTGTCCTCGGCCTCGGCCCCACCCATATGGTGCTGCTCGTGCTGACGGTGGTCGTGAGCTCCCTGACCGTCGTCCCGGGACGCGCCACGCCTCTCCAGGGAGGCGTCCATCTGGTGTTGTTCGCCGCGTACCTGGAGCTGGCGGTCACCCCTTAGACGGCACTCAACCGGTGACCGGTGTTCATTCGGTGACGGCCGAGACGACCAGGCGGGGCACCGGCCGGGTCTCCGGCAGCAGCGCGAAGCACCCCAGACTGAGCAGCGCGACCCCCGTCAGATACGCGGCCACACCCCACGGAACCCGTTCTCCCTCGGCCACCGCCGTCGCCACGATCGGCGTGAGCGCGCCCCCGAGGACCCCGCCCAGGTTGTAGCCCACGGCCGCTCCCGTGCAGCGCACCCGAGGCTCGTACAACTCCGGAAGATACGCGGCGATCACGGCGAACATCGTGATGAAGGCGAGCAGCGCGACCAGGAACCCGAGGAACATCAGCAGGGGTTCGCCGGTCGACAGCAGCGCGATCATCGGAAACATCCACAGCGCGGCGGCCGTGCACCCCGCCAGGCACAGCGGCCGCCGTCCGTAACGGTCGCCGAGCAGGGCGACCACGGGCGTCAGGGAGCCCTTCACCACCACGGCCGCCATGATGCAGGCCAGCATGACCGTACGGCTCACACCGAGCCGCTCGACACCGTAGGCGAGCGCCCAGGTCGTCACCGCGTAGAAGACCGCGTAGCCGACCGCGAGGCCGCCGGCCGTCAGCAGCACGAGCCGCCAGTGGTGGCGCACCACCTCGACGATCGGCGCGCGAGAGTGGTCCCGCACCTCCAGGAACCGCGGACTCTCCGGCAGCGAGCCGCGCAGCCACAGCCCCGCCGCCGCGAGTACGCCCGAGGCCCAGAACGGCACCCGCCACCCCCAGTCGGCGAACTGGGCGTCGGACAGCGTCGCCGACAGCACCAGCATCACGCCGTTGGCCAGCACGAATCCGAGCGAGGGACCCATCTGCGGGAAGCTGGACCACAGCCCGCGGCGCTCGGCGGGCGCGTGCTCGGCGGTCAGCAGTACGGCCCCGCCCCACTCCCCGCCGAGCCCGAGCCCCTGCAGGAACCGCAGCACGAGAAGGAGCGCGGGAGCGGCCGCGCCGAGGGTGTCGTACGTCGGTACACAGCCGACCGCGACCGTCGCCGCGCCGGTCAGCAGCAATGAGGCGACGAGCACCGGCCGCCGACCGCGCCGGTCCCCGATGTGCCCGAACAGCACCGAGCCGAGAGGGCGGGCGACGAACCCGACGCCGAACGTCGCGAAGGCCGCGAGCGTTCCCGCCAGTGGCGAGAAGGTGGGGAAGAAGAGTGGCCCGAGGACGAGCGCGGCAGCGGTCCCGTAGACGAAGAAGTCGTAGAACTCGATGGCCGTCCCGACCAGCGAGGCGGCCGCGAGCCTGAGCATGGAGGGCGCCCTTACGGTGCGTACGTCGTGCATGCCGCGTCAACTACCCACAGTGATCAACGGTTACGGGGGGCGTGCGGAAGCGCAGGGTGTGTCAGCAGGTGACGGTGGTGCGCCGGGGCGGGTCCATCGACACGGGTCGCTCCTCCTTGGGTGATGACCGGTCGGGGATCGTCGTGCCGCGGGTCCGCGTCGAAGCCGATCGTGGCGCCGGGGGCGTAGCCATGAGGGGGCGTACGGACGGTCACGGCAGGGGCGCACCGTGATAGACGTGGGTCTGAGCAGCGGTCCTTGACGGGCCGGCAGACCTGGAAGGACCGGAGGAACCGTGCCCCGCACCCTCGCCACCGCCCCGATCATGATTCTCAACGGGCCCAATCTGAACCTTCTCGGGCAGCGGCAGCCGGACATCTACGGTTCCGGCACACTCGCCGACGTCGAGGCACTGTGCGCCGAGGCGGCGGCCGCGCACGGCGGCACGGTGGACTTCCGCCAGTCCAACCACGAGGGCGAACTGGTCGACTGGATCCACGAGGCGCGGCAGAACCACGCCGGGATCGTGATCAACCCGGCCGCCTACTCGCACACCTCCGTCGCGATCCTGGACGCGCTCAACACCTGCGACGGTCTGCCGGTGGTGGAGGTCCACATCTCCAACATCCACCAGCGCGAGGAGTTCCGGCACCACTCGTACGTCTCGCTGCGGGCCGACGGGGTCATCGCCGGATGCGGTGTGCAGGGGTACGTGTTCGCGGTGGAGCGGGTCGCGGCGCTGGCGGGAACGGGGAAGTCGGAGGCCTGACCGACACGGCCGCGGTCAGAGCCGTCCCGCCTCCACGATCCGGCGCAGGAACCGCCGGGTGCGCTCCTCGCGCGGGTTCCCGAAGACCTCCCCGGCCGTGCCGCGTTCGAGGACCACACCGCCGTCCAGGAAGCACACATGGTCGGCCACCTCGCGGGCGAAGCCCATCTCGTGGGTGGCCAGCACCATGGTCATGCCCTCGTCCTTCAGGTCCCGGACGACGGCCAGGACCTCGCCCACGAGCTCCGGGTCGAGGGCGGCGGTGATCTCGTCGAGCAGCAGCAGCCGGGGACGTACGGCCAACGCGCGGACGATCGCGGCCCGTTGCTGCTGGCCCCCGCTGAGCCGGTCGGGGTACTCGCCGGCCTTGGCGCCGAGGCCGAGCCGGTCGAGCAGTTCCCGGGCGTGCGCCTCCGCCTCGGCGCGGCTCGCGCCGTGCACACGGCGCGGTGCGAGCGTGATGTTGTCCAGGACCGTCATGTGCGGAAAGAGGTTGTACGCCTGGAAGACCACGCCGATGCGACGGCGCACGGCGTCCTGGTCGGCCCGCGGGTGGGTGATCTCCTCGTCGTCGAGCCAGATCGCGCCGTCGTCGATCTCCTCCAGGAGGTTCGCACAGCGCAGCAGGGTCGACTTGCCCGAGCCGGAGGCGCCGATCAGCGCGGTCACCGTGTGCGGGGTGACGTCGAGGTCGACGTCCCGCAGCACCACCGTCTCGCCGAAGGTCTTGCGGACGGACTCCATCCGCAGCACCGGAGTCTCGGTCATATGGCCCCTCCCTGTGCCCGCTGACGGTCCATCCGGGCCGTGACCCAGTCCGTGAAGCGGGTCATCGGGATGGTCAGTGCGACGAAGACCAGTCCCGCGACGATGTACGGCGTGTAGTTGAGACTGCGGCCCACGATGATGTCCGCGGCGCGCACCGCGTCGACCGCGCCCCCGATCGACACGAGCCCGGTGTCCTTCTGGAGGGACACCAGGTCGTTGAGGAGCGGCGGGACCTGGCGGCGCACGGCCTGGGGGAGGACGACGTACCGCAGGGCCTGCCGGTTGGTGAGGCCGAGGGCACGGGCCGCCGCGCGCTGCGAGGGGTGGACGGACTCGATGCCGGCCCGGAACACCTCGGCGACGTAGGCCGAGTAGGTCAGGGTGAGCGCCGTGCCGCCGAGCAGCACCGGGTCCACGGTGACGCCCTGCAACCGCAGCGCGGGGACGCCCAGGACCACGATCATCAGGTTGATGATCAGCGGGAGTCCGCGGAAGAAGTCCGTGTACGCGGCGGCGAGCGCGCGTACCGGGAAGAACACCGGGCCGCGCAGGGTACGGGCGACGGCGATCAGCATGCCCAGGACGAGGACGGCGACCCCGCAGACCAGCAGCAGTTGGACGTTGAGCCAGAGCCCTTCCAGGACCTTGGGGAACGCCTCGCGAGCGTACCGGCCGTTGAAGAACGTCTCCTTCGTGCGCTGCCAGCCCGGCGCGCCGACGACGACGAGACAGAGAGCGGCGCCGGTCACCAGGGTGGAGAGCGCGGCGATCGCCGTCGCACGGCGGGCACGGGCGCGTTTGTAGCGTTCCCGTTCGATGCGCCGTCGCGACGGAACGTACGACCCGGACAGGTCGGCCCCGCCGGGGTCCTCTGCCGGGTCCTCTCCCGACTCCTCCTTCGTGGCGGTCACTTGAGCACCGGAGCGTCGACGGCCTCGGACAGCCACTGCTTCTCGACGGAGGCGAGCGTGCCGTCCTCACGCAGGGCGTCCACGGCCTTCGTCACGCACGGGGTGAGCGCGCTGCCCTTGTCGAGGACGAGGCCGAACTGCTCGGGTGTGCCACCGGTGTTCTCGAACTGCCCGACGATCCTCGCGTCCGTCACCTCGGCCGCGGTGATGTAGAAGGCGGTCGGCAGATCGACCACGATGGCGTCGACCTGACCGTTCTTCAACGCGGACTTGGCCTGGTCGTTCTTGGCGTACGCGGCGGGCTGCCGGTCCGGCTTCACCACGTCGTCGATGTAGTTCAGGCTGGTGGTGCCGACCTGGGCGCCGAGTTTCACGTGCTTGAGGTCCGCGAGGCTCTTCGCCCCGGCCGCCTTGGAGCCCTTGAGCGCGACGACGGCCTGGCGGACGTCGTAGTAGCCGGACGAGAAGTCCACGGCCTTCTCGCGCTCGGTACTGATCGACACCTGGTTGATGTCGAAGTCGAAGGTCTTCTCACCGGGCGCGAAGGCCTTGCTGAAGGGGACGGTCTGCCAGACGACCTCGGACCTGTCGTAGCCGAGCCGCTTCGCCACGGCGTACGCGACCGCCGACTCGAAGCCCTTGCCGTTGGCGGGCTTGTCGTCCTTGAACCACGGCTCGTACGCGGGTTCGTCGGTCGCGATCGTCAGTTCGCCGGACGTCCGGGTGCCCAACGCGCCCTTCGCGCAGGTCTCTTTGGACGTCCCGGTCTTCCCGGAAGTCTCGCTGGAGGCCTTGTCCTCCGGCTGCGGGGCACAGCCCACGGCGACGGCGAGCAGGGCGACGATGGCGGTGGACGCGGCGCGGCGGGGGGCGCGTTGGGCGAGAGGCATGGCGGGAGAGTGACAGCGCACCATGCCGTCTGTCGAGGTCACCGCGGTAAATGTCCGCATGGTGGGAACGTGTGTTGCAGTCCCGTGAACGCTCGGCGAGAAGCCCGGCCGACCGGTCCGGCGGAGGCTTCGCCGGAGCCGCCGGCCGAGGGTGGGGATGAAGGCCGGCGGCCCGTTCCACAACGGGAGCCGTCATCCCGTGCGGGGCTGCTTCCAGTGGACTGCACCACCGCGTACGCCGGGAGCGCGTGCGGGGTGCCGACGCGTGCGTCCGATTCACACGGGCGCGAGCTCGGCGGCTTCACGCCCCCCGGCCGGCATTCCGCCGGACGGCCCGCGACGATCACCAGCCGCGCGCGTGCCACTCCGGCAGGTGCGGCCGCTCGGCGCCCGGGGTCGTGTCGTTGCCGTGCCTCGGGTAGACCCAGGTCTCGTCCGGCAGCGGGGCGAAGATCTTCGTCTCCACGTCACGTCATGGATGAGGCTGGCGAACGCCTCCGGGTCCTTGCGTGTGTTGCCCACACCACCCGGGAACCACAGGTCCTGGAGCAACACGTCACCGATGGCCGTTCATGATCGCGGTTGTGGTGACTCTCCGTGGCTCTGGCCCGGAAAGTGATCCAGAACCCAGGTGCAGGGACCGCCGACAGGGGAATTCGCGCCTCTGGGCCACTCGACCCCGATGATGCGGGAGTGCAGCGCGAAGCGCCCGTCCCTCCGGGGTGGCCGGAGGGCGGGCGCTTGCCTAGGGGGATCACTACTGGAGCTTCAGGCCCTCGGGTGAGGTGAGGCCCTTGTCGGGGTGGGCGCGGAACGTCGCTGTCCAGACGGTGGGCGAGCAGGACGTGCCGTTGGGGTGCTGCTCCGTCAGCTTGGCCCGGGTGCTGTCCTCGACGACCGTGTCACCGCTCTTCACCGAGGTCACGGTGAGCCGTACAGGGACGGTGGACGCACCGATGTCGTCGGGAAGTTGGACCCGCATCACGGCGAGCGGTTCCTCAGGACTGCCCGATGTCCGCTCCTTGCAGGTGCCGTCCACGCAGAGCCGGATCGTCACCGCGTCCGGGCCGCCGAAGTCGGCGGGCCGCCAACGGATGGAGACATCCGAGTCCGCGTCGGCCTGGGTGCACAGCGTGTCGGAGCCGAGGACCGAGCAGCCCGGCAGGGCCGCCGCCAGGAACGGTATGAGGAGGGCACGGCGCATGTCAGTACCTCGCTACTGTGCCGGGGAAGGCGCTGTTGGCCAGCCCGATGTCGGTGAAGACCAGCGAGCACGGGTCGAACAGCCCGCCGCTGTTGTCGCTGCCACCGCCGCCACCGCCCGAGCGAATACCCTTCGCGTAGGCGCGTCCGGCGCTGTCCACGGTGGAGACGGGACCGCCGGAGTCGCCGCCGATAGTGCAGGCTCCAGACGTCTCCCTGGCGACGACCATGTTCTTGGCTGTCGAGCCGCTGGTGTAGTGGACGGTCGCCTGCGTGTCGGTCACCTTCCAACCGCACTGCTCGCCGGTCATCATGCCGCCTGTGCAGACCTTGTCGCCCTCTTGCGCCCAGCGTCGCCAGTAGTCGTGGACGGCCCGGGACGAGCTGGATGTCTTGCCGCCCTTGTAGATCCGGGCCGAGGCGAGACTGGGGCCGTCGACGCGGTACATCGACAGGTCACCCGAGTAGTAGCCCTGGCCGGAGAGCTTCACCGAGCCGTACCCGTTCTTCCAGTTGTCCCGGACGACGGAGCCGATGAAGTCGGTGCCGCTGGGGTTCAGGGGCGGCTTCTGGGCTCACCTCGGTGACACCCCCATCTTCGCGTTCTTCGCCGGCATGGCCGCGTTCGAATGCGAGAACATCCGCGAGAAGTCCCTCGAAGGACAGGCATCCGCTCGCGACAGGGGCCGCCACGGCGGACGGCCCAAGGTCTGGACGCCACCGTCCGTGGGGCATGACGCTCCCCGAGCGCCGACGGGCCTGAACGCGCGTCCGCCCCCGCTCGGTCTCGAAACGGGGGCGGTCGCCGTTGGGCGGTTACCAGCCTCGTGCGCGCCACTCCGCGAGGTGGGGCCGCTCCGTGCCGATGGTGGTGTCGTTGCCGTGGCCGGGGTAGATCCACGCCTCGTCGGGCAGGACGTCGAACAGCTTGGTCTCCAGGCCGCCCATCAGGGAGTTGAACTCTTCCGGAAGTGTTGTCCGGCCAGGGCCGCCCGGGAACAGGCAGTCCCCCGTGAAGACATGTGGGTGCCCGTGCGGGTCGTCGTAGACGAGGGCGATCGAGCCCGGCGTGTGTCCCACCAGATGGCGCGCGGTGAGCTCCACGCGCCCCACCCGGATCGTGTCGCCGTCGCCGACCAGGACGTCGGTGGGCACCGGGATGCCCTCCGCGTCGTCCCGGCCCGCGTAGGTGCGGGCGCCGGTGGCCGCCACGACCTCGTCGAGCGCCTGCCAGTGGTCGCCGTGCCGGTGGGTGGTGACGACGGACGCGATGCCGTCGTCACCGATCAGCGTGAGCAGCGTCGAGGCGTCGTTGGCCGCGTCGATCAGCAGTTGCTCGTCGGTGGCCCGGCAGCGCAGCAGATAGGCGTTGTTGTCCATCGGGCCGACCGCGACCTTGGAGATCATCAGGTTCTGCAGCTCGTGCACTTCGGCGGGTCCGCCGACCTTCACCGCTCCGCTGTACGTCATGGCGGCCAGCCTATAGCGGGGGAGCGGGCCCGAGGTCCGTGCCGGCCCCTACAGGGGCGGAAGCGTCGGGAGCGTTCCGCCCTCGACCCGCAGCGCGGATCCGTCCCGGCGGCCGCAGAGCCAGCCGAGCAGGTCGGTGGCCGGACCGCGCAGGGCGACCGGGCCGCCCCCGGCGCCGCCGCCGGTCGTCCAGAACTGCCCCTCGTCGGAGGCCAGCCCCGTCGACGGCACGTCCTTGTGGCCGCCGAAGCGCGCCGCGAGGAAGTCGATCTCCCGGGTCACGAACTCCGCGGGCAGATCCTCCAGCTCGTACCCGATCCCGAGGTCGACATGGTGCAGCGCGACCTCGCCCCATCGCCGGAACGGCACCCGGGCCGCGGTGTCGGTGACCCCGTTGCGCAGCTCCACCGTGCGCGACCAGTCCGCGGGTGCGGTCCCGGTCTCCTGGAAACGGGCCGCGCTCTCGCGGACGTCCGCGAGCTGTACGTCCAGGGGGCGCGGGGCGTCCCGTTCGATGTCGGCGTCCCGGGCGTCCCCGGAGACGTACATGGGACGCCCGTCGAGGACGTTCACCAGTGCGTCCGCGTTGCGGGCGAGGTGGGCGAGCACATGGCCACGGTTCCAGCCGGGCAGCCGTGACGGGTCGGTCACGGAGGCGTTGTCCAGTTCGGCGGCCGCGCTGAGCAGTCGTTCGGTCGCGTCACGTACAGACGCCAGGTCGCGCACATGATCCATCATGAGCCCGACCCTAGCCGCGCCACACGTTTGGGTGAAGGTGGTCGGCCGCACCCGTAAATCGAATGCGCGTGCTATAAGCTCGGATGCGGCGTCGGGCATGCTGGAGGGTCCGGGATTGTTGTGAACCAGAGGAAAGCAACCGGCGCTGTCAGTGGCTCCCCCTAGTCTGAAAACGACGGGGGCCCGGCCCCTGTCACTTCTCTCAAGAAAGGTGCGGACCGGCGTGGCCGACCGTCTCATCGTCCGTGGAGCGCGCGAGCACAATCTCAAGAATGTCTCGCTCGACCTCCCGCGCGACTCGCTCATCGTCTTCACGGGCCTGTCGGGGTCGGGCAAGTCCTCGCTGGCCTTCGACACGATCTTCGCCGAGGGCCAGCGGCGCTACGTCGAGTCGCTCTCGTCGTACGCCCGGCAGTTCCTCGGCCAGATGGACAAGCCGGACGTGGACTTCATCGAGGGCCTCTCCCCGGCGGTCTCCATCGACCAGAAGTCGACCTCGCGCAACCCGCGCTCGACGGTCGGCACCATCACCGAGGTCTACGACTACCTGCGCCTGCTCTTCGCGCGCATCGGCAAGCCGCACTGCCCCGAGTGCGGCCGCCCCATCACGCGGCAGTCGCCGCAGGCGATCGTGGACAGGGTCCTGGAGCTGCCCGAGGGGAGCCGTTTCCAGGTGCTCTCGCCGCTGGTGCGCGAGCGCAAGGGCGAGTTCGTCGACCTCTTCGCCGACCTCCAGACCAAGGGGTACAGCAGGGCGAGGGTCGACGGCGAGACGGTCCAACTCACCGAGCCGCCCACGCTGAAGAAGCAGGAGAAGCACACCATCGAGGTGGTCATCGACCGCCTCACGGTCAAGGACACCGCCAAGCGCCGCCTCACCGACTCCGTGGAGACCGCCCTCGGGCTCTCCGGCGGCATGGTCGTGCTCGACTTCGTCGACCTCCCGCAGGACGACCCCGAGCGCGAGCGCATGTACTCGGAGCACCTGTACTGCCCCTACGACGACCTCTCCTTCGAGGAGCTGGAGCCCCGCTCCTTCTCCTTCAACTCGCCCTTCGGCGCCTGCCCCGAGTGCACCGGCATCGGCACGCGCATGGAGGTCGACCCCGAGCTGATCGTCCCCGACGAGGACAAGTCGCTCGACGAGGGAGCCATCCACCCCTGGTCGCACGGACACACGAAGGAGTACTTCGGGAGGCTCGTCGGAGCCCTCGCCGACGCGTTGGGATTCCGGACCGACATGCCCTTCGCCGGTCTCCCGCAGCGCGCCAGGAAGGCCCTGCTGTACGGCCACAAAACGCAGATCGAAGTGCGGTACCGCAACCGGTACGGGCGCGAGCGCGTCTACACCACGCCCTTCGAAGGAGTCGTCCCCTTCATCAAGCGGCGGCACAGCGAGGCCGAGAGCGACGCCAGCCGTGAGCGCTTCGAGGGCTACATGCGCGAGGTGCCCTGTCCCACCTGTGAGGGCACGCGCCTCAAGCCCCTCATCCTCGCGGTCACCGTCATGGAGAAGTCGATCGCCGAGGTCTCCGCGATGTCGATCAGCGACTGCGCGGACTTCCTGGGCGAGCTGAGGCTCGACGCCCGCGACAAGAAGATCGCCGAACGGGTCCTGAAGGAGGTCAACGAACGGCTGCGCTTCCTGGTCGACGTGGGCCTCGACTACCTCTCGCTCAACCGCGCGGCGGGCACCCTCTCCGGCGGTGAGGCCCAGCGCATCCGCCTGGCCACCCAGATCGGCTCCGGACTCGTCGGCGTCCTGTACGTCCTCGACGAGCCCTCCATCGGTCTGCACCAGCGTGACAACCACCGCCTGATCGAGACCCTCGTCCGGCTGCGCGACATGGGCAACACGCTCATCGTCGTCGAGCACGACGAGGACACCATCAAGGTCGCCGACTGGGTCGTCGACATCGGCCCCGGCGCGGGCGAACACGGCGGCAAGGTCGTGCACAGCGGCCCCTTGAAGGAGCTGCTCGCCAACACCGAGTCGATGACCGGCCAGTACCTGTCGGGCAAGAGGCAGATCCCGCTCCCCGACATCCGCCGCCCCGCGGACCCCGGCCGCAGCCTCACGGTGCACGGCGCCCGGGAGAACAACCTGCAGGACATCGACGTGTCCTTCCCCCTGGGCGTGCTCACGGCCGTCACGGGTGTCTCGGGTTCCGGCAAGTCCACGCTGGTGAACGACATCCTGTACACGCACCTGGCGCGCGAGCTCAACGGCGCCCGGAGCGTTCCCGGACGGCACACCCGCGTCGAGGGCGACGACCTCGTCGACAAGGTCGTGCACGTCGACCAGTCGCCGATCGGCCGCACCCCCCGCTCGAACCCGGCGACCTACACCGGAGTCTTCGACCACGTCCGCAGGCTCTTCGCCGAGACGACCGAGGCGAAGGTGCGGGGCTATCTGCCCGGCCGCTTCTCCTTCAACGTCAAGGGCGGCCGCTGCGAGAACTGCTCGGGCGACGGCACGATCAAGATCGAGATGAACTTCCTGCCCGACGTGTACGTCCCCTGCGAGGTCTGTCACGGGGCGCGGTACAACCGGGAGACCCTGGAGGTCCACTACAAGGGCAAGTCCATCTCCGAGGTCCTGGACATGCCGATCGAGGAGGCACTCGGCTTCTTCGAGGCCGTCCCCGCCATCAACCGCCACCTCAGGACGCTCAACGACGTCGGTCTCGGCTACGTCCGGCTCGGCCAGTCCGCGCCGACGCTGTCCGGCGGCGAGGCCCAGCGCGTCAAGCTCGCGAGCGAGCTGCAGAAGCGCTCCACGGGACGCACGGTGTACGTGCTGGACGAGCCGACCACCGGACTGCACTTCGAGGACATCAGCAAGCTCATCACGGTGCTGTCCGGCCTGGTCGACAAGGGCAACACGGTCATCGTGATCGAGCACAACCTCGATGTCATCAAGACCGCCGACTGGGTCGTCGACATGGGCCCCGAAGGGGGCAACGGCGGCGGTCTCGTCGTCGCCGAGGGCACGCCCGAGGAGGTCGCCGGGGTCCCGACCAGTCACACGGGCAAGTTCCTGCGCGAGATCCTGGGCGCCGACCGGATCAGTGACGGCGCCGCCGTGAAGGCCCCCCGTAAGACGGCGGCCAAGAAGGCGGTGGCGGCCAGGACGGTGGCCAGGAAGACGGCCACGAAGGCCGTCAACAACACGGCCACGAAGAAGGCGGCCACAAAGGACACGGCCACGAAGAAGGCCGCGGCCACGAAGGCGACCCCCGCGAAGAAGACCACGCGGGCGCGCAAGGCCTGACACGACGGCAGTGCACGGGCCCCGCGGCAACTCTCCGCGGGGCCCGTGCACTTGCCCGTCGCCCGCCCCTCGTCGGCCCGCCGGGTCCCTGCCCGGAGGCCGGTTCCGGAAGGGACCTGGAGATCTCAGGGGGCGTCGAGTTCCGCCGCGTACGGCGGTTCCGCGCCCGCGCGTGAGCAAGTGATCGCGGCCGCGCGGGCCGCGAACCGCAGCAGTTCGGTCCAGCCCTCCGCGTCCAGGTCCGCCAGGGCGGCCGGAGAGAGAGCGTCCCGCGCGGCCAGGCCGTGCAGCAGGGCCGCGTTCACCGTGTCACCGGCGCCGATGGTGTCCACCACCTCGACCGGTTCGCCGGGCACGGAGTGGGCCGCGCCGTCCCGGGTGAACACCGTCAGACCGTCGCCGCCCCGGGTGATCACGACGGCTGCGGGACCGGACGCCAGCCACTCGCGCGGGGTGCCGCCCAGCCACCGGGCGTCCTCCTCGGAGAGCTTGAGGAGCGACACCGAAGGAAGCCAGTTCCTGAAACGGGCGCGGTAGGCGTCCGCGTCGGCGATCAGCCCCGCCCGGACGTTCGGGTCGAGCGCGGTGAACACACCCCGCGCGGCAGCGGTCCGCAGCAGCTCCTCGTAGGCACTCGCGCCGGGTTCCAGGACCAGGGAGACAGTGCCGAAGGACACCGCCCGCACAGCGTCGGGAAGCCGGTCCGGTGCGGTGAACAGACGGTCCGCCGTCCCCTCGACGTAGAAGGAGTACGCGGCCGAACCGTCCGCGGCGACGGTGGCGACCGCCAGCGTCGTCGGCTCCGCGCCGCGCTGCACGGAGGACACGTCGACGCCCGCCTCGCGCAGCCCGCCCAGCAGTGCCTCGCCGAAGGCGTCGTTCGAGACACGGGAGCAGAAGACGGTGGGGGAGCCGAGGCGGCCCAGTGCCACCGCGGTGTTGTAGGGACCACCGCCTCGCGCGGGCCGCAGGTGCACGAGCGCGCCCGCGCCCTGCGGCACCAGGTCGATCAGGGCCTCACCGGCGACGACGATCACGACAGGGATCCTTTCGCGTGGCTCTCGGGAAACTCGGGGCGGAGGGTCTCCGCGCAGCCGCACGAGCCGCGGTGGACGAAGACGCACGGGAGCCGGACCGTCCGGCCGGGCAGCTCCGGCGCGGCCAGCCGTTCCAGGAGCAGCCGGACGGCCTGTTCCCCGATCTCCTTGCTGGGCTGGGAGATCACGGTCAGCCGGGGCGCGAACAGGTCCGCCCAGGCGAAGTCGTCGAAGCAGCACAGCGCCAGGTCGTCCGGTACGGACAGGCCGCGCTCGCGCAGGGTGCGCAGTGCGCCGATGGTCATCGCGTTGTTCGCGGTGACGAGGGCGGTGGGTGGCGCGCCGAGGGAGAGCAGGGCTCCGGTGGCGCGTTCGGCCGTCTCCGTCACGGAGTCGCCGTGCGCCACGAGCCGTTCGTCGTACGGGAGCCCTGCCCCCGCGAGGCCGTGACGGTAGCCGGAGATCCGCTCGGTGGTGGTGCTCAGGCCCGGCAGGCCGGCGACGAGTCCGATGCGCCGGTGGCCGCGCTCGGCGAGATGGGTGACCAGGTGGGCCACGGGACCGGCGTTCTCGGTGCAGACCTGATCGAAGGCGAAGGAGTGGCCGGCCGGGGCCTCGACCAGGCGGTCCAGGAAGACGGTCGGGACCCGGTGCCGGCCGAGGTAGCGCAGCAGCGCGTCGGGGTCCGCCGAGGGCGCGACGATCAGTCCGTCGACGCGCCGCTCGTGCAGCAGCTGGACGACCTTCCGCTCGTGCCCGGGATCGTCGTGCGGGTCGGCGAGGAGCAGGCCGTAGCCCTGCTCCAGGGCGCCCGCCTCGACGCCTTGGAGGATGTCCGTGAAGTACGGGTTGCTGATCGCCGACACCGCGAGGCCGATGGAGCGGGTGCGCGAGGTGACCAGCGAACGCGCCAGGGCGTTGGGGGTGTAGCCGAGCGCGTCGATGGCGTCGAGGACGGCCTGACGTGTGCGGGGCAGCACGGGGCGCGTGTCGTTGAGGACATGGGACACGGTCGCCACGGACACTCCGGCGTGCGCCGCCACGTCGACCATCGTCGCCATCGCCCAGCCCTTCCCCGCCGTGGCCCTTCCCGGCCGTGGCTCTTCCCGGCCGGGAACCTATCGCACGCGGCGGCCTGCGTAAACGCTTGCGCAAACGTTTACGCCGCTCAGGGAAGCCCAGGAGCACCCGTCTCCGGCCCCGCTCGGGAGCGAGCGGGGCGTACCGATATCGTCGATTCGCATCCAGCCCCGACCAGTGGAGACGCCATGCCCGGCCGCCGTACCGTCCTGCGAGGAGCGGCTCTCGCCCCCGTCGCCGGGATCGCTCTCACCGCCTGCTCCGGCGGCAGTGGCGGCGGGTCGCCGGCGACGCCGACCGCGCCCGTCGATCTGGGCGCCGAGAGCGAGGTCGCCGAGGGTGGTGCCAAGCTGTACCGGGACCAGAACGTCGTGGTCAGCCGCGCCGGGAACGGCTCCCTGAAAGCTTTCAGCACGATCTGCACGCACGCCGGGTGCGCCATCGACAGGCTGCGGGGAACGACGCTCGTCTGCCCGTGCCACGGCAGTGAGTTCGACGCGGCGACGGGCCAGGTGCTGCGGGCACCGGCCACCGCGCCGCTGAAGGAACTGTCCGTGAAGGCGGAGGACGGGAAGATCGTCGCGGGTCCCGGCGCCTGATCACCGCGGACACGGGGACCGGATCACTCCCAGTCCCAGCCGATCCCCACGATGCCCGACCGCACCCGCGGCTCGACGAGGTGCACCGAGCGGTGGTGCCCGCTCAGCGGCAGCTCCTGGCGGCCACTGCGCGGCGCCGCGGCGGAGTGCTGGGTGAAGCGGTGGCACCGCACCGGAAGCGACTCCTCGGCGAATCCCACCTGGAGGGCGTACTGCCCGCCCGCGAAGCTGAAGCCGCGCACGTACTCGCTGGACGCGCCCGCCGTACCGTCCTCGAAGGCGTAGCGGAAGAGGAACGTGTCGCCCGCGCGCAGCCGTGTGTCGAAGAGCAGCTCGGCGACCAGCACCCCCGTGTCACGGTGCCATCGCACGCGGCCCGTACGGCAGTTCTCCAGGGCGTGGACCCCCGTTCGGTCAGGAGCGCAGCCCGGATCACCATGGTGGATAGCCACATAGCGGTCCACCCCGTCTCTGTGGGCGCGGACTATGTGCTGCGACTCGCGTGCCAGGAGCTCGCGGTGTGCGCCGATCCGTACGCGCTCGTGGTGGCCGATCGTGTGCAGCCCGCCGTCGAGCGTGGACTCCAGCTCGGCCAGCAGCTCCTCCAGGACGCCGGAGGCCTCCACCAGGGAGCGGTACGAGCGGCCCCCCGGGCGTTGTGGCTCGGAGCGTTCGTCGGCCTTGGTGAGCAGCCGGATCAGGGACTCGTCGGGGAGCTGGAGGATCTCCTCCAGGGCGCGTACGGCCCGTAGCGACTCGGGGCGCTGCGGGCGCCGCGCACCCTGCTGCC
The DNA here is from genome assembly GCF_040608315.1 of Streptomyces sp. NPDC005195. NCBI lineage: Bacteria > Bacillati > Actinomycetota > Actinomycetes > Kitasatosporales > Streptomycetaceae > Streptomyces > Streptomyces sp. NPDC005195. The sequence continues at coordinate 15,650 of NZ_JBEXHZ010000015.1, read as the reverse complement.
AGTAGCTCAGGCTGGTCACCCCGACCTTCACCCCGTACCGCGAGAGATGGTGCTGGACGCGCTGCAGGGGCAGGCCGCGTGCGGTGATCGCGGCGCGCAGCGCGATATGGAAGGGGCCGCCCGCGAGGGCCGTCTCCAGTTCCGCCGTGGCGACGTCCGCGTGCTGTGTGCCGTGCCGCATGCAGGGGCCTTTCTGTGGAGTTCGCAACGGCTGGTCAGACCGTCGCGCGAGGGTTCCCGGGGACGCCCGGCCGGCGCGCGGTTCCGGTTCACACGCGCCTTTCGCCGCCCACGCCCCCGAGTTCCCCCGCATTGAAGCGTGTTGACCAAGTCCCGACAACACCTGATGCCCAACACGGTCGGCCCCGTGGCGCGGATGCGTTCGTCCGTCGCGCCCGCCCGTCCCGCCGACAGGGCCGGAGAGGCCGGGGAGCTCCCCGGGCGCCCGCGCGGCCGGAGCCGACTTCGGCGGGAACGCGTGGTCCGGACCGGTCACGAGTGGCACCGGATTGTCGGGAGCGCGTCACTCTGGTGGTCCGGCGTCCCGGGGGATGACGGTCCGGGGCACCGCCCGGCTCCCGGACCGGTACCGGGTCACCGGCCCGCCCCGGCCTCGCTGCCGCGTCCCGGGCGTCCCCGGCCCCGCCGTCCCGTCCTCGGCGTCCACGGGGTCCCGCCGGGGCCCCGGACGCCGCCGGACTCGTCCACCGGCGGGCCGGGAGGCCGTCACGGTGTCAGCCCGCGCCAGTAGGGTGTGTGACATGGCCGACCCCTCCAGCTACCGCCCCAAGCCGGGACAGATCCCGGACTCTCCAGGGGTGTACAAGTTCCGCGACGAGCACCGCCGGGTGATCTACGTCGGGAAGGCGAAGAGCCTGCGCCAGCGCGTGGCCAGTTACTTCCAGGACCTGTCGAACCTCCACCCCCGCACCCGCACCATGGTCACCACGGCGGCGTCCGTGGAGTGGACGGTGGTGTCCACGGAGGTCGAGGCGCTCCAGCTGGAGTACTCCTGGATCAAGGAGTACGACCCCCGGTTCAACGTCAAGTACCGGGACGACAAGAGCTACCCGTACCTCGCGGTGACCATGAACGAGGAGTTCCCGCGCGTCCAGGTGATGCGCGGCCACAAGCGCAAGGGCGTGCGCTACTTCGGCCCGTACGGGCACGCGTGGGCGATCCGCGACACCGTGGACCTGCTGCTGCGCGTCTTCCCCGTCCGTACCTGCTCGGCCGGCGTGTTCAAGAACGCCGCCCGCACCGGCCGGCCCTGCCTCCTCGGGTACATCGGCAAGTGCTCCGCCCCCTGCGTCGGGCGCGTCACCGCCGAGGAGCACCGTGAACTGGCCGAGGAGTTCAGCGACTTCATGGCCGGCCGCACGGGGACGTACATCCGCCGCCTGGAGAAGCGGATGACGGACGCGGCCGAGGAGATGGAGTACGAGCGGGCGGCCCGCCTGCGCGACGACATCGAGGCCCTGAAGAAGGCCATGGAGAAGAACGCGGTCGTCCTCGCCGACGCGACCGACGCCGACCTGATGGCCGTCGCCGAGGACGAGCTGGAAGCCGCCGTGCAGATCTTCCACGTACGCGGCGGCCGGGTGCGCGGACAGCGCGGCTGGGTCACCGACAAGGTCGAGGCCGTCACCACCGGTGACCTGGTCGAGCACGCGCTCCAGCAGCTCTACGGGGAGGAGACGGGCGACTCCGTCCCCAAGGAGGTGCTCGTCCCGGCGCTGCCCGACCTCGTGGAGCCCGTCCAGGAGTGGCTGGCCGCGCGCCGCGGGTCGAACGTGTCCCTGCGCATCCCGCAGCGCGGCGACAAGAAGGCGCTCATGGAGACCGTGCAGCGCAACGCGCTCCAGGCGCTCGCCCTGCACAAGACCAGGCGCGCCTCCGACCTCACCACCCGCTCCCGGGCCCTGGAGGAGATCGCCGAAGCCCTCGCCCTGGACAGCGCCCCGCTCCGGATCGAGTGCTACGACATCTCGCACCTCCAGGGCGACGACGTGGTGGCGTCGATGGTGGTCTTCGAGGACGGACTGCAGCGCAAGGGCGAGTACCGCCGCTTCCAGATCAAGGGCTTCGCGGGCCAGGACGACGTCCGGTCCATGCACGAGGTGATCACCCGCCGCTTCAGGCGCTACCTCGCCGAGAAGGAGCGGACCGGCGAATGGACGGACGGCGAGGACGAGGGGACGGGCGACGGGGGGAGCGCCTTCACCGAGGACGACGGCCGCCCCAAGCGCTTCGCCTACCCCCCGCAGCTGGTCGTCGTCGACGGCGGGCGGCCGCAGGTCGCGGCCGCCCGGAAGGCCCTGGACGAGCTGGGCATCGACGACATCGCCGTCTGCGGCCTGGCCAAGCGGCTGGAGGAGGTCTGGCTGCCGGACGAGGACGACCCGGTGGTCCTGCCGCGCACCAGCGAGGGCCTGTACCTGCTCCAGCGCGTGCGTGACGAGGCCCACCGCTTCGCCATCACCTACCAGCGCGCCAAACGGGCCAAGCGCTTCAAGGCGAGCCCGCTGGACGAGGTGCCAGGTCTCGGCGAGACACGTAAACAGGCGCTGATCAAGCATTTCGGTTCCGTGAAAAAGCTGCGATCCGCGACAATCGACCAGATCTGCGAAGTTCCCGGCATAGGCCGCAAGACGGCCGAGGCGATCGCCGTGGCCCTCGCCCAGGCGGCTCCGGCCGCGCCCGCCGTGAACACGGCGACTGGAGAGATCATGGAAGACGAGGAGCCCGGGACGACACCGGACTCCCCGGAGGAGCCCGTGACCGCGGGCGCCTCGTACGAGCGACGGGGGCAGGAGACATGAGCGACAGCGAACGACAGGACCGACAAGAGGACGCCCCGCAGGGCGCCGAAGCGACAGAGGGAACACCGGAAGACACGACGGCGGAGACGGCCGCGGCATCCGAAGCCGCCATCCCCGAACTGGTGATCATCTCCGGCATGTCCGGAGCGGGCCGGTCGACGGCCGCCAAGTGCCTGGAGGACCTCGGCTGGTTCGTCGTGGACAACCTGCCGCCCGCGCTGATCCCCACCATGGTGGAGCTCGGCGCCCGTTCCCAGGGCAACGTGGCCCGGATCGCGGTCGTCGTCGACGTACGCGGCCGCCGCTTCTTCGACAACCTCCGCGAGTCCCTCGCCGACCTGGAGTCGAAGAACGTCACCCGGCGGATCGTCTTCCTGGAGTCCTCCGACGAGGTCCTGGTGCGCCGCTTCGAGTCCGTGCGCCGCCCGCACCCCCTCCAGGGCGACGGCCGCATCGTCGACGGCATCGACGCCGAACGCGAGCTGCTGCGCGAGCTGCGCGGCGACGCCGACCTGGTCATCGACACCTCCAGTCTGAACGTGCACGAGCTGCGCGCCAAGATGGACGCCCAGTTCGCGGGCGAGGAGGAGCCCGAGCTGCGGGCCACCGTCATGTCCTTCGGCTTCAAGTACGGCCTCCCCGTGGACGCCGACCTGGTCGTGGACATGCGTTTCCTGCCGAACCCCCACTGGGTCCCGGAGCTGCGCCCCTACACCGGCCTCAACGAGGAGGTCGCGGCCTACGTCTTCAACCAGCCCGGCGCCAAGGAGTTCCTCGACCGCTACGCCGAGCTGCTCCAGCTGATCGCCGCCGGCTACCGCCGTGAGGGCAAGCGCTACGTGACCATCGCGGTCGGCTGCACCGGCGGCAAGCACCGCTCCGTCGCCACTTCCGAGAAGCTCGCCGCCCGCCTCGCCTCCCAGGGCGTGGAGACCGTGGTCGTCCACCGGGACATGGGCCGGGAATGACGGGACGCGCCGCGCTGCGGCTCAGCAGGCTGCGGAGGATCACCGCGGAGGGACAGGGCGGCAGACCCGCCGAGGCACGCGGCGCAAAGCCGCGCCGCCGCGGCGCCCAGCCCAAGGTCGTCGCCCTGGGCGGCGGCATGGGCCTGTCCGCCTCGCTCGCCGCGCTGCGCCGGATCACCGGGGACCTCACCGCCGTCGTCACCGTGGCCGACGACGGCGGCTCCAGCGGCCGCCTGCGCGACGAACTGGGCGTGCTGCCCCCCGGCGACCTGCGCAAGGCCCTGGCGGCGCTGTGCGGCGACGACGACTGGGGCCAGACCTGGGCCCGCGTCATCCAGCACCGTTTCCAGTCCAAGGGCGACCTGCACGAGCACGCGGTCGGCAATCTGCTGATCGTCGCCCTGTGGGAACAGCTCGGCGACCACGTCCAGGCCCTGGACCTGGTCGGCAGGCTGCTGGGCGCGCACGGCCGGGTGCTGCCCATGTCCGCCGTGCCCCTGGAGCTGCAGGCCCTGGTGAAGGGGCACCGGCCGGAGCGGCCCGACGACGTGGAGACGGTCCGCGGGCAGGCCACCGTGGCGCTCACTCCCGGTGAGGTGCAGTCCGTGCACGTCGTGCCGCACGGGCCGCCCGCCGTCCCCGAGGCCGTGGCGGCCGTCCTCGACGCGGACTGGGTGGTACTGGGTCCCGGCTCCTGGTTCTCCTCGGTGATTCCGCACCTTCTCGTCCCCGAGCTGCTCGACGCCCTCACACAGACGAAGGCCCGCCGGGTACTCTCCCTGAACCTCGCCCCGCAGCCCGGAGAAACCGAGGGCTTCTCTCCGCAGCGTCATTTGGAGGTTTTGGGACGACACGCCCCTAAACTCGCCCTGGACGTGGTGCTGGCCGACGAGGCCGCCGTGCCCGACCGCGATTCACTGACCGACGCTGCCAAGCGGCTCGGTGCCGCGGTCGAGCTGGCGCCGGTGGCCCGGACCGACGGATCTCCGCGGCACGACCCGGAGCTGTTGGCCGCCGCGTACGACCGTATTTTTCGGATGCATGGAAGGATCGGCCCATGGCGATGACGGCAGCGGTGAAGGATGAGATCTCCCGGCTTCCCGTCACCCGGACCTGCTGCAGAAAGGCGGAGGTCTCCGCCGTTCTGCGGTTCGCGGGCGGCCTTCACCTGGTGAGCGGCCGGATCGTGATCGAGGCGGAGCTCGACACCGCGATGGCGGCACGTCGGCTGAAGCGGGACATCCTGGAGATCTTCGGCCACAGTTCCGAACTGATCGTGATGGCGCCCGGCGGGCTGCGCCGCGGCTCCCGCTATGTCGTGCGCGTCGTGGCGGGCGGCGATCAGCTGGCCCGTCAGACAGGGCTCGTGGACGGCCGTGGACGCCCGATCAGGGGCCTTCCGCCGCAGGTGGTCTCGGGGGCCACCTGCGACGCCGAGGCGGCCTGGCGGGGCGCCTTCCTGGCGCACGGCTCGCTGACCGAGCCCGGCCGCTCCTCCTCGCTGGAGGTGACCTGCCCGGGCCCGGAGGCCGCGCTCGCACTCGTCGGGGCCGCCCGCCGGCTGTCGATCGCGGCGAAGGCCCGCGAGGTGCGCGGCGTGGACCGGGTGGTCGTACGGGACGGGGACGCGATCGGCGCGCTGCTGACCCGCCTCGGCGCCCATGAGTCCGTGCTCGCCTGGGAGGAGCGGCGGATGCGCCGCGAGGTCCGGGCCACGGCCAACCGGCTCGCCAACTTCGACGACGCCAACCTGCGCCGCTCCGCCCGCGCGGCCGTCGCCGCCGGTGCACGCGTGCAGCGCGCCCTGGAGATCCTCGCCGACGAGGTGCCGGAACACCTCGCCGCGGCCGGACGGCTGCGCATGGAGCACAAGCAGGCCTCCCTGGAGGAGCTGGGCGCGCTCGCCGACCCGCCGCTGACCAAGGACGCCGTCGCCGGCCGTATCCGACGGCTGCTGGCCATGGCCGACAAGCGGGCCCAGGATCTGGGGATCCCGAGTACGGAGTCCAACCTCACCGAGGAAATGGCCGACAACCTCGCGGGCTGACCTGCCCGATGAACCTCCGGAAGCCCAACACGCCGGTGCCGATGTCCACTTGGGACATCGGCGCCGGCGTTTACTTGTCCGTGAGGCGCTCTTGACTTGACCATGAAGTGTCATGAGCCTGGCATCTGTTCGCCACTGTGGCGGACACATGCAAGGGGGGCTCATGAGACCAAGAGCGAGAGCGATCCTCGCTGCGGGCGCACTCCTGCTGGGCGGTGCCGGTATGGCGCCCATCGCCCAGGCGCAGAGCGGGAGTTCGCCCCAACCCGACGCGAACGCCGTCAAGGTGTTCCAGGCGGAGGTCACGAAACAGCAGATACCCCTGCTGCTCGCGGCCGGGCAGGACGGCCACGAACTCGGCGACCGGGCTGCGAAGAACGGCAAGAGCGCGGTCGAGGTCTACCTGACCGACAAGCAGGCGCGGAAGCTGGAGAAGCAGGGCGTCGAGCTCACCGAGCACACGCTTTCGGCCAGGACCGAGGCACGCGTCGAGGGCGCGGCTCAAGGCGTCTTCCGGCCGTACAGCGGAAAGGGCAATCTCCAGGAGGAGATCGTCAGGACCGGCGCGGCCCATCCCGACCTCACCAAGGTCGTCTCCATCGGCAAGACCCTCAAGGGCCAGGACATCCTCGCGCTGAAGCTGACCAAGGGCGCGAAGAAGACGAAGGACGGCTCCAAGCCGTCCGTGCTGTACATGTCCAACCAGCACGCACGTGAGTGGATCACGCCCGAGATGACCCGGCGCCTGATGCACTACTACCTGGACAACTACTCCACGGACAAGCGCATCAAGAAGATCGTGGACTCGACCGAACTGTGGTTCGTGCTGTCGGCCAACCCGGACGGCTACGACTACACGTTCCAGGGCGAGGACGAGCGCCAGTGGCGCAAGAACCTGCGGGACGTGAACGGCGACGGTGTCGTCTCCACCGGCGACGGCGTGGACCTCAACCGCAACTTCGCCTACAAGTGGGGCTACGACGACGAGGGTTCGTCCCCCAACCCCACCAGCGAGACCTACCGCGGCACGAGCCCCGGCTCCGAGCCTGAGACCCAGGCCCTCGACGCCTTCGAGAAGCGGGTCGACTTCACGTACGGCATCAACTACCACTCGGCCGCCGAACTGCTCCTCTACGGAGTGGGCTGGCAGGTGGCGACGCCGACCCCGGACGACGTGCTCTACAAGTCGCTCGCCGGAACCCCGGAGAACTCGGCGATCCCCGGCTACCACCCGCAGGTCTCCTCGGAGCTCTACACCACCAACGGCGAGGCGGACGGCCACGCGGGCAACGTCAACGGCATGGCGATGTTCACCCCCGAGATGTCGACCTGCCAGAGCGCGTCGAACGGCGACCCGAACGACGCCTGGAACGCGGCGGACTGCGCCTCGGTCTTCACCTTCCCGGACGACGAGAAGCTGATAGAGCAGGAGTTCGAGAAGAACGTCCCGTTCGCGCTCTCCGTCGCCGAGACCGCCGCCCATCCCGACCAGCCCACCTCCTCGGTCGGCCTCGACGCGCCCGACTTCACCCCGGCCGCGTTCACCACGTCGTACTCCCGCGGAGCGGACCAGGAGGTCTCCGTCGTCGTCCGCAAGTCGGTACGCGACAAGGAGCTCAAGTACCGCGTCAACGGCGGCCGGACGCTGGACATGGCACTCAAGCCCTGGCACGGCGGCGAGACCTACGGCGGCAAGGACAACCTCTACTTCGACGAGTACCGAGCCAAGGTCAAGGACGGCGACCGGGGCGACAAGGTGGAGGTCTGGTTCACCGGTGAGACCAGGAGCGGCAAGAAGACCTCCAGCACCCACTTCACCTACACCGTGGCCGAACGCCCCGTGGCCGACACCCTCGTCGTCGCCGAGGAGGGCGCGGCCGCCACGCAGTCCCAGGCGTACGTCGACGCCCTGAAGGCCAACGGGAAGAAGCCCCTCGTCTGGGACGTGGCCACCCTCGGCGCGCCCGACGCGCTCGGCGTGCTCGACCACTTCAGGACGGTCGTCCACTACACCGGAGCCGCACGACCCGCGAACGCCACCCAGCTCCAGCTGCGCGCCTTCCTCAACGAGGGCGGGAAGCTGGTCGAGGCGGGCGAGCAGGCCGGCGGCAACGTCGACCTCGGCGGAGGCAACCTCTCCAACGACTTCAGCCAGTACTACCTCGGCGCCTACTCCCGCACGTCCACCCCGGGCGCCAAGGGCTTCACCGGCTCCGGCAGGCTCACCGGCTTCACGGGAGCGCTCGGGGACGCGCCCGGCAACCCGCTGAACATCGCGGGCACCTACGGCGTCACCTCGGACACGCTGTCCGCCTCCCAGTACCCGCAGTTCGCGTCCAGCGCGGGCGCCGGCCGGTTCGCCGGCACCGTCAACCCCTACGGGCCCTACGCCGGCTCGTCCATGGTCGCCGCCGTGCACACCGACGACGCCTACAAACGCCTCACCCGCACCATCGACCTCACCGGCGTCAGCGCCGCCGACAAGCCGGCGCTGCGCACCCAACTCCTTTGGGACACCGAGCCCGGCTACGACCACGCCGTCGTCGAGATCCACACCACCGGAGCCGACGACTGGACGACGCTGCCCGAGGCGGGCGGCGCCACCAGCAGCGAGGCACCCGCGGAGTGCGAGGCCGGATTCCTGGTCCACGAGCACCCCTGGCTCAAGCACTACCTGACCGTCAACGCGTCCGACTGCGCCAACACCGGCACCAGCGGGGCCTGGAACAGCTTCACCGGGGCCTCCAGCGGCTGGCAGCAGGTCGCCTTCGACCTGAGCGCGTACGCCGGGAAGTCGGTCGAGGTGTCCCTGAGCTACATCACCGACCCGAGCTCCGGCGGCCACGGTGTCCTCGCGGACGACACCTCCCTCGTCGTCGCCGGGGCGGCCACCGAGACGGAGGGCTTCGAGACCTCCCTCGGCCCCTGGAGCGTCGCCGGACCGCCCCCGGGCAGCCCGGCCGTCTTCAAGGACTGGGCGCGCTACGGAGAGCTGTTCAAGACGTACGGCGGGATCACCACCGGTGACACCGTGCTGCTGGGCTTCGGCCTGGAGCACGTCACCACGGCGGCCGACCGCGCGGCTCTCATCGGGAAGGCGCTCACCGCTCTGAAGAGCTGATTCCGGGCGGCTGCCTCGTCAACATCGAGGGTGTTCCGTACCCCTACTGGTGGGTACGGAACACCCTGCCGTGTATGGGGCATCTCAATGTCACTCCAGGCGTCTCAGGGAGGTAGGGTTCTAGGCGGTCGGGGACATCCCATACAACTCGCCGGCACGTGAGCCGGCGTACCAACGAGGAGATCGGTTCGTGACGATCCGCGTAGGCATCAACGGCTTTGGCCGCATCGGTCGTAACTACTTCCGCGCGCTGCTGGAGCAGGGTGCTGACATCGAGATCGTGGCTGTCAACGACCTGGGTGACACCGCGACCACCGCTCACCTGCTCAAGTACGACACCATCCTGGGCCGTCTCAAGGCCGAGGTGTCGCACACCGCCGACACGATCACCGTCGACGGCCACACCATCAAGGTGCTCTCCGAGCGCAACCCCTCCGACATCCCGTGGGGCGAGCTCGGCGTCGACATCGTCATCGAGTCGACGGGCATCTTCACCAAGAAGGCCGACGCCGAGAAGCACATCGCCGGCGGCGCCAAGAAGGTCCTGATCTCGGCTCCGGCCAAGGACGAGGACATCACCATCGTGATGGGCGTCAACCAGGACAAGTACGACCCGGCGCAGCACCACATCATCTCCAACGCCTCCTGCACCACCAACTGTGTGGCGCCGATGGCCAAGGTGCTCGACGAGAACTTCGGCATCGTCAAGGGCCTGATGACGACGGTCCACGCGTACACGAACGACCAGCGCATCCTGGACTTCCCGCACTCGGACCTGCGCCGCGCCCGCGCCGCCGCCGAGAACATCATCCCGACCACGACCGGTGCCGCCAAGGCCACCGCCCTGGTCCTCCCGCAGCTCAAGGGCAAGCTCGACGGCATCGCGATGCGCGTCCCGGTCCCGACCGGCTCCGCCACCGACCTGGTCGTGACGCTGCAGCGCGAGGTCACCAAGGACGAGGTCAACGCCGCGTTCAAGAAGGCCTCCGACGACGGCGACCTCAAGGGCTACCTGACCTACACCGAGGACCCGATCGTCTCCTCGGACATCGTCGGCGACCCGGCCTCCTGCACCTTCGACTCCTCCCTGACCATGGTCCAGGAGGGCACCTCGGTGAAGATCCTCGGCTGGTACGACAACGAGTGGGGCTACTCCAACCGTCTCGTCGACCTCACGGTCTTCGTCGGCGGCCAGCTCTAGGTCCCGGAGCCAGGCACCTCGATGTGAGCACAGGGCTCGGGCAGCGCAAGGCCGCGCTGTCCGGGCCCTGTCTCGCGTACGGATCGATCAGCCCTCCCGGATCTCAAGAGCTTTCCTAGGAGTCCCCTCATGAAGACGATCGACGAACTCATCACCGAAGGCGTGGACGGCAAGCGGGTCTTCGTCCGCGCCGACCTGAACGTGCCGCTGGCCGACGGCCTCATCACGGACGACGGCCGCATCCGCGCCGTCCTGCCCACCGTCAGGGCGCTGGCCGAAGCGGGCGCCAAGGTGATCGTCGCCTCCCACCTGGGCCGGCCCAAGGGCGCCCCGGACCCCGCCTTCTCCCTGCTGCAGCCCGCCGAACGCCTCGCCGAACTCCTCGGCGCGCCGATCGCGTTCGCCCAGGACACCGTGGGCCCCGCCGCCCACGACGCCGTGAAGGGCCTGGAGCCCGGCCAGGTCGCGGTCATCGAGAACCTGCGCTTCAACGCGGGCGAGACGTCCAAGGACGACACCGAGCGCGGCGAGTTCGCCGACCAGCTCGCGGCGCTGGCCGATGTCTACGTGGGCGACGGTTTCGGCGCAGTGCACCGTAAGCACGCCTCCGTGTACGACCTCCCGGCCCGCCTGCCGCACTACGCCGGCTACCTCATCGCCACCGAGGTCGGCGTCCTGAAGAAGCTCACCGAGGACGTCAAGCGTCCCTACGTCGTCGCCCTCGGCGGCTCCAAGGTCTCCGACAAGCTCGCCGTCATCGACGAACTGCTCGGCAAGGCCGACCGGCTGCTCATCGGCGGCGGCATGGCCTTCACCTTCCTCAAGGCGAAGGGCTACGAGATCGGCACCTCCCTCGTCCAGGACGACCAGCTGTCCGCGGTCAAGGAGTACGTCGAGCGCGCCGAGAAGAACGGTGTCGAACTGGTCGTCCCGGTCGACGTCGTGACCGCGGCGCAGTTCCCGGACCTGAAGACCAAGGCCCCGTCCCACCCCACCACCGTCGCCGCGGACGCCATCCCGGCCGACGGGATGGGCCTCGACATCGGTCCCGAGACCGGTGCCCTCTACGCCTCGAAACTCGCCGACGCGGCCACCGTGTTCTGGAACGGTCCGATGGGCGTCTTCGAGCACCCCGACTACGCCGAGGGCACCAAGGCGGTCGCCCAGGCCCTCCTCGACTCCCCGGCCTTCACGGTGGTCGGCGGTGGCGACTCCGCCGCGGCCGTCCGCACCCTGGGCTTCGACGAGACGGCATTCGGCCACATCTCGACCGGCGGCGGCGCCTCCCTCGAATACCTCGAGGGCAAGACGCTCCCCGGCCTCGCCGCACTGGAGGACTGACCTTTTATGAGTACGCGCACGCCGCTGATGGCGGGCAACTGGAAGATGAACCTCAACCACCTCGAGGCCATCGCCCACGTCCAGAAGCTCGCCTTCGCCCTGGCCGACAAGGACTACGACGCCTGTGAGGTCGCCGTCCTGCCGCCCTTCACCGACCTGCGCTCTGTGCAGACCCTGGTCGACGGCGACAAACTCAAGATCAAGTACGGCGCCCAGGACCTCTCGGCGCACGACTCCGGTGCCTTCACCGGCGAGATCTCGGGACCCATGCTGGCCAAGCTGAAGTGCACCTACGTGTCGGTCGGTCACTCCGAGCGACGCCAGTACCACGCGGAGACCGACGAGATCGTCAACGCCAAGGTCAAGTCCGCGTTCAAGCACGGCCTGACCCCGATCCTCTGCGTCGGCGAGGAGCTGGAGATCCGCGAGGCGGGGAACCACGTCTCCCACACGCTGGCGCAGGTCGACGGTGGTCTCAAGGACGTCCCGGCCGAGCAGGCCGAGTCGATCGTGATCGCGTACGAGCCGGTCTGGGCGATCGGGACCGGCAAGGTCTGCGGCTCGAACGACGCCCAGGAAGTCTGTGCGGCGATCCGTGGCCGGCTGGCCGAGCTGTACTCCCAGGAGCTGGCCGACAAGGTCCGCATCCAGTACGGCGGCTCGGTGAAGTCCGGCAACGTCGCCGAGATCATGGCGAGCCCCGACATCGACGGCGCCCTGGTCGGTGGCGCGTCCCTGGACGCCGACGAGTTCGTCAAGATCGTCCGCTTCCGCGACCAGTGAGTATGCGGTAGCGACGATCCGTCGTACCCTTGCGGGGGTCTGGTGACTGTCACCGGACCCCTGTCGTCCATCCAGTCCCGAGGAAGTTGGTCCAGCCGTGGTTTTGGGGTTCTCGATCGCCCTGATCGTCTTCAGCCTGCTGCTGATGCTGCTGGTGCTGATGCACAAGGGGAAGGGCGGCGGCCTCTCCGACATGTTCGGTGGCGGCATGCAGTCGTCCGTCGGCGGCTCCTCGGTCGCCGAGCGCAACCTGGACCGCATCACCGTGGTGCTCGGTCTGCTGTGGTTCGCGTGCATCATCGTGCTCGGCATCCTGATGAAGGTCAACAACTGAGCAACGGCTGACATCGGTACGGCCGCACAAACGCACAGTACGCAAGCACGGTCCACACGTAAGGCCCCATGTCCGGTACGCGCCCGCGGGCGCGGCCTATCATGGGGCTTGCGTCTAGGGGTGGGGTGTAACTCCCATCACTGGACGCGCGTTGGGCCTTACGTAGACTGAGGCGCTCGCGGCGAAGCGTCACGCCGACTCGCTTCGCGGCACCATCACGCAGGGAGTTACGACCGTGGCAAGTGGCAACGCGATCCGAGGAAGCCGGGTCGGGGCGGGGCCGATGGGCGAGGCCGAGCGTGGCGAGTCCGCGCCCCGGCTGCGCATCTCCTTCTGGTGCTCCAACGGGCACGAGACGGTGCCCAGCTTCGCCAGCGACGCGCAGGTTCCCGACACCTGGGACTGCCCGCGCTGCGGCTTTCCCGCCGGACAGGACCGGGACAACCCGCCGGACCCGCCGCGCACCGAACCGTACAAGACGCACCTGGCGTACGTACGGGAGCGGCGCAGCGACGCGGACGGCGAGGCGATTCTCGCCGAGGCGCTCGCCAAACTGCGGGGCGAGATCTAGGAGTTGCGAACCGGCCGGACACCGAGAGGTGTCTGGCCGGAGCTGTTTCGCACGACGGCCGCGTACGGAATCGGCGTGCCCGCGACCGGGCGCCCGGCGACCGTACGCGTCCGGCCGCGGGCCCGTGCCTCCGGTCGCGCTGGGGCCGTCCGCCGGCGCCGGCCACGCGGGGCCGCGCGCGAACGGTACGTGGCCGGTGTGGTGCCGTCGGTGAGCATGTGGTGTGCGTGGGGCCCCTGGGGGCCGTGAGCGGGGTCCGCGTTCCGGTGGCTTCTCGTCCCGGCCGAGGCTCGTCCCGGTGGCTCCCCGTGGCGTCGGACTGTTGTTCGGGCCGGGCGTCCCCGTGCGTGGCGGTCCGGTCGTGCTCGGGCCGGCCCGAGCACGCACGCTCTCCGCCCGATTGTCAGTGGTGGCCTCTACGGTTGTCGAAATGGCGGCGGTGGAGGGGGCGTTGTGGCGGTGAGCGAGGCGACGGTCGTGCGGGCGCCAGCGTGGCGCGGGGGATTCGGGCGACTGTGGAGCGCGGCGGTGGTGTCGCGCTTCGGGGACGCGCTGCGCACCGCCGCGCTGCCGCTGATCGCCGTGCGCCTCACGGACGACCCCTTCGTGATCGCCTCCGTCACCGCCTGCGGGTACCTCCCCTGGCTGCTCTTCGGGCTGCTCGGCGGCGCGGTCGCGGACCGGGTGGACCAACGCCGGGCGATGTGGAGCGTGGACACCTTGCGGGGCACGCTCGTCGCCTGTTTCGGTCTCGCCGTGGGGCTCGGCCACGCCTCGATCGGGCTGCTGATCGCGCTCGCGTTCGCCCTGACCACCCTTCAGACGCTCTTCGACAACGCGTCCACGGCCCTGCTGCCGTCCCTGGTGGACAAGGAGGCCCTGGGCAGCGCCAACGCCCGGCTGATGACCGGCCAACAGCTCGCCGGCGGCTTCCTGGCCGGCCCGTTCGTGCCGCTGCTGCTCGCCGCCGGGGCAGCCGTGCCGTTCGTCGCCGACGCCGCCACCTATCTGCTGGCCGCCGCGCTCGTGGCGTCCCTGCGGATCGCCGCGCCCGAGCGGGAGCCCCGGCGGGCCGGAAGCACCCTGCGGACGGAGGTCGCCGAGGGACTGCGCGCCCTGTGGCGCGACCGGGTGCTGCGCGCCGTCTGCACGGCCACGCTGCTGTGCAACATCGGCATGGGCGCCCTGATCGCCACGCTGGTACTGCATGTGACCAGCTGGTTGCACGCGGGAACCACCGGCTTCGCCGCCGCGATGACGGCCTACTCGGCCGGAAGCCTGGCCGGTGGAGCACTGCTGGCACAGCGTGTCGCACGCCGGTTCGGGCGCGTCCGCGGCCTGCTCCTGGGCGGGAGTGTGCAGACGGCGTCCCTCCTGCTCATCGGCACGGTCCGTCAACTGGGCGCCCTCCTGCTGGGCATGGTCCTGCTCGGAGTGATGAACATGGTGTGGAACGTCAACCAGGTCACGCTGATGCAGCAGCGCAGCCCCCAGGCCATGGTCGGCCGCATCAGCGCCGCCTTCCGCACGGCCTCCACCTCCGGAGCCCCCGCCGGCGCCCTGCTCGGCGGCACGGTCGCGGCGGTGTACGGGCTGAACGGGCCCGCGCTGTTCGCGGCCGCGCTCTTCGCACTCGCCGTCGTTTCGCTGATACCCGCGCTCAAGCCGGACGTATCTGTTGTTGAGCCGGACGACGGCGTGACGACAGCTCACGTCAAGCCCTGATCAATTAGGTTGGGACCGGCAGCGGGGCGAGGTACGAAGCAGCACACGCAGGAGAGAAGGCGGAAGTCAGAGATGAACGCAGACACCCGTACCAGGCTCGACCGGACGCCCGAGTGGACCGCTCTGGGGGAGCACCGCGAGGAGCTCGCGGACACCCATCTGCGGGACCTTTTCGCGGCCGACCCCGGGCGCGGCTCCGGGTACACCCTCCGGGTAGGCGATCTGCACGTCGACTACTCCAAGCACCTGGTCACGGACGAGACACTGCGGCTGCTGCGTGAGCTGGCCGTGGCGACGGGTGTGTTCGGGCTGCGGGACGCGATGTTCCGTGGTGAGAAGATCAATGTGACCGAGGGGCGTGCGGTTCTGCACACGGCGTTGCGTGCGCCGCGGGACGCGGTGGTCGAGGTGGACGGGGAGAATGTCGTCCCGGCGGTCCACGCGGTCCTCGACCGGATGGCGGGTTTCGCCGAGCGGGTGCGTTCGGGTGAGTGGACCGGTCATACCGGCCGGCGGATCAAGAACGTCGTGAACATCGGGATCGGCGGCTCCGACCTCGGGCCCGCGATGGCTCATGACGCGCTGCGTTCCTTCACCGACCGCGGTCTGACAGTGCGGTTCGTGTCGAACGTGGACGGCGCGGACCTCCACGAGGCCGTCCGTGACCTCGACCCGGCCGAGACGCTGTTCATCATCGCCTCGAAGACGTTCACCACGATCGAGACGATCACCAACGC